>JBEHWP010001125.1:0-1785 GCA_040217665.1 Vulcanimicrobiota bacterium | reverse complement strand
ACATTTTACTGATGCAATTATTGGCAGACTTGAGTATATAAAAGTACTATATAGTTTTAAACATAATAAATAAAGGAGATTTAATAAAAAAATAGAATTAATATGATTAATTTCAGGCTTTTTTAAAAAATTATAAATTATTTATTTAACTAATTAACACAAAAGGGAGGAATCAAAATGAATGCAAGTTATCCTTTAAAACTGAGCTTTAAATTGCTGGCTTTTGCTCCCCAGGTTTATGTTAAAGACTCTACCGGGGCTCAAATTTTATATGTAAAACAGAAGCTTTTTAAACTCAAAGAAGCTGTAAATATTTATTCAAATGACAGTCAGTCACAGCAGTTGTATTCAATCAATGCCGATAGAATAATAGATTTTTCTGCGAAATATAATTTTACCGACATGCAGGGAAGTAATCTGGGAGCAGTAAAAAGACAGGGTATGAAATCACTCTGGAGAGCGACCTATCAAATTATGGAAGATGATACTGAATTTTTTACAATTCAGGAAGAAAATCCGTGGGTAAAGATAGGAGATGCATTTTTAAGTGAAATACCTATAGTAGGTATTGCATCGGCATATTTACTTAACCCTGCTTATCTGATAAAAAAATCCGGCACAGATCAGGTAGTTATGAAATTGAAAAAAATGCCATCCTTCTGGGGTAAAGAATTTGAAATTACAAAAGAAGATCCATCACTTCAGGACAGAGAAGAACAGATCATTCTCCTCTCAATTTTAATGATGGTTTTGCTCGAAAGACAGAGAGGATAACAGTGAGCAGTTATCAATGATCTCTGACCAGCAACCATTTATCAGTGAAAAGTGACCTTTACCTGTGGTCACTTTTCACAACTCACTTTTCACTCACAGACATGACAGGAGCGGTCACAACTAAGGACTGCAAGAAAAATAACTCCGGCAAATTGTTGGAACAATAAGTAACCTCGCGTCACGCATTACGCTTTACGCATCACGATATAAATTATAACTATGGTGTAATTATTTTCAGACAGTTCCTAACAGGCAAATTGGTATCCAAAAAATATGGCACACGTTCCTGTCCCTGGCCGGGCTCTGGAGGAAAAGATATGCCGTAGTAAAAGAGAGTTGTAAATTATATAGACGCAAAATATTAACAGTCTGCAAAACCAGTTTGCCACGCAACAGGATCATATCTTTTCCGGAAGAGTCCGTACAGGGACAGGTTTTAGAAATGGGTATGAAATACCTGGAGAGGTACTATTAATGTATTTTTTATTTACCAGAAAAACTCTTCCGTTATATGTTTATATCCGCCCTTAAAATCTGTATCTATCATATCGTTGCCTAAAAAGAAAATCCGTCGTCAGACGAAGAAGGAGGAGGAGAAGGAAGATTTGTTCCTTCTGAAGGGGGAGGAGGAACAGGAGGCGGAGATGAAGGAGGAGATGAAGATATAGCAGGAACAGGAGAAGGAGTAGAAAGAACAGAAGGAGCAGAAGGTGCTTTAGAAGGTATTGCCGGCGGAGGTGCCGATGCGCCGATACCGCTCTCAGGCCTTGTCCCCAGAGCAGGATTACTGTATTCAAGTTTATAATCTCCTATTTTATAACTGTCATTATCCCAGAGAAGATCTTCATATATCTGTTCGGATTTTCCTCCTGTCTCACGGGTTATTTTAGACATCTGAACAGGTATTATGCGAATACGATCTTTATTATTAAACTTTATAGGAATAAGTTCGGCATGAAAGGGTGTAACATTTCCCTCGGAAAGAATAATATCATTCATATTGCCGCTGCC
>JBEHWP010001124.1:0-1786 GCA_040217665.1 Vulcanimicrobiota bacterium | reverse complement strand
AAAAATAAAAGATAATATTTACTGTTACCCTTTTCCTACATATCACAGATGCGAGAGTACGGGATTTGCCTTCATTAAAGAAAAAACTATAGAAATGACTTATACATCAGATACAAACAGTAATGTATTAACCCATCCTTTTGTAACAGGTGCAAAAAATCTTATCATAGATACGACTTATCTTGAAAAAAAAGACATAGAAAAAGCGAACTCACGTGGTCATATTGCATTACCGGAACTGGAAGATTTCGTCCATAAATTCAAAGGAGAAAAAATATATCCTGTTCATTTTCTTGAAGTATATAATACAGGGGATATTTATAATGCCATAAAAAACATAAAATTTAATTTTCTCTTCAAACCTATAGGATTAACCTTCTAGCAGGGACGTTTAATCAAACATCCCTGCATAAACCGGTTAAAATCCGGGAGTCGGGCTCGGGCTCGGTGATACAGACGGTGCAGGCGTTGCAAAAAATGGCATATAGGATTTGGGAGGAGAAATTTTATCTTTAACAGATTCAGCTTTTATCTCTAAAAGATTACCGACCAGCATTGGAATGTTCATATTCCACTGTTCCCATCCTCCTGGATTGGCTGTATCGATTTCAGCAGGAGATGTAGGAGGCTGATCGGAAGATGTTAAAGAACTGTGTCCGCCGTCTACTATACTTTTTTCATCCTGGAAATTCTTATGATAAAATCTCACTTTTCCATTAAAGACACGAAGAACAGTCTTATTATCATTCGAAGAAACATCAAAATCCGAACCAAGTGGTTCAACGAAGGCATTATCAGTAACTACCTGCAGCTTTTGAGTGTCAAATTTAGTCGATTCTTTCTGTGAAACCCATACCGTTCCTTCTATAAGATTAATTTTACAGGAATACCCTTCTCCTCTGGCTCTCTGTATATAATCAATACGGAGTTCACTGTTCTCTCCCATCCTGACAGAAGTTTCTTTTGAGACAACAAAAACTACTATAGATGAACTATCAGTTTTAAGCTTATCACCATTGGTCAGTTCCGGATAACCGGAAAGTTTTTTCATGCCGGAATTATCGGAACTTCTCCTTATATCAACATCTCCCTGATAATAAACTACAGGAAGACCGAAAGAAGGGAAAAATATTTTAAACATTGTGTATAACATTGTAAGAACGATTACAGCAGAAACAGTAATCCAGGCAAATTTCGGAACCCTGGAAACTTTTCTTTTCATCTTAGTAACATAAATACTGACAGGCGAAGGTTTGGGTAATTTCTCTGACAGCATATCGTAAAAAGTTGCCGAAGCTTTCTGCCTTACAATACCATTCATTGCTGCCTGTATTGCTTTTAACTTTTCTGCTATTACAGAACAATTGGGACATGACCTTATATGGGTTTGCATTTTTATATACTCAGAAGCTTTTGGTTTATCATCTTCTTCACCAAGATAATATCTTCTGAGATCGTCTTCAAATTGTGTACAGCTCATGATAACTCCTTCCCCTGTGTTTTTTTATATTCAGTATCCCAGGTTCCTGTTCAAAGGTTAATTTTACGATATAAAAATATATCTTTCACAATAACCTGATAAATCCCGGTAATACTTTAATCCTGGTAATCCCGGTCAAATTAATTCAGCATTTTCTGCAACTTGATCTTGGCAAGAAAATTTCTGTTTTTAATATTTTCTTCCGGCATATCAAGTATAGAAGCCATATCTTCATAGGATAATTGTTCAATATCCCTAAGAACCAGAACAGTTCTCAATTCATCAGGTAATATTTCAATGGCCTGA
>JBEHWP010001123.1:0-1787 GCA_040217665.1 Vulcanimicrobiota bacterium | reverse complement strand
AGCGGGAGATTTTCTCTTGCACGTCCCGGGGGAAAGGTCATATAGCCGTGAAGAAGTAATCCGTCTCTGGAGGTAAAAGATAATTCTTCCATAGAGGCCAGAGTATAATCATTTAAACATGGTCTGTCATAAAAAAGAAATATTGCCTTTTTTGCTTTCCTGTTAAAAATATAATAACTTCCCGGCCCTTTATCCAGTTCAAAACGTAGTACCCAGTTTTCATCTTTACCATCACTGCTGACAACGGAAAAATCTCCCTTTCCCAGTTCCTTTATAACAGAAAAATCTTCTTTTATGGAGTCATCCAGAAGAATCCACTCTTTTCTGAATTTATAAATAGAAAGAGCCTGAAGTTTCAATGTATTTAAGTTAAATAAAAGAGAAGAAAATTCACAGGTATATATATTAACAAGTGAATTTATATCATATTCCGGGTCACATACTATAACCTCTCTTTCTCCTGTATTCAGCTCAATTTTGACCAGAGCGCTCGTGTTTAAAATACCGGGATCTATGATATAAACATAATTATCATCTTCTGAACACCCGACAGATCTGCACATAAGTGCATCATCGATATTCCATGTAACAATTTTTTTCCATTTCTCTTCTTCGCTATTTCTGGTCATAAGCTCCAAATTATGTTCATCTTTAAATACTATGATGCCCCTTAATACTCTCTTATTATCTATTATCCAGTCATGTATATTACCGGGGTTCCTGTAAAACAGAGTAATATTATCTCTATTTAAATCAATATGGTACAGGCTTACTGAAGCATCGAGAGGCATTGCAACTATCAGTTCATCAGGAAAATTTTTATTGTAATCAAGGTCTATAATTCTCATTTTTTTCGACTTATTCAGGGCTTTACTTTCATTACTTTCTATATCGTATCTGTACAGTATATGGTTATCATTTCCGTCTATATCATAAATATAAAAAATATATTTATTACCTGTCCATATATGGTATGTTACATTACCTTTTTTAAAACACGTAACCGGTCTGTCATCATCTCCTTCAATACATTTAATCCGGAGATTTATTATATTATTTTCCATCGAAAGATAGGCCACTTTCTTTCCGTCAGGAGAGATTTTCGGCATAGATTTTACAGGAGCACTGAATAATATTTCTCTGGGAATAAGTTCAGGAGGATTAATATTACAATTCAAGGAGAGGTTCACAAAATATCACCTTATTACATTTTTCAGCTTTTCTACAAACATACATTTATCAAATAAGATTATTACGACAAAAAATAAAAATTCCTTTATTAACATATTATAAAAATTCTATTTTTCTTCCTTTTGCCAGATGAGCTTTTACAGTTTCATCAAGAACCTTCATGATTCTTTCCCATTCCGATAAAGACTCAATTGAACGTATTCCCGGTATATTGGAAATGCGAATAAATGAAACAGGGAATTTCATATATTTTTCCTTTTCAAGTTTAATGGTTTCTTCCATTTCTCTTACAAGGCGTCTGGCTTTTGCGGGGAATGTTGCTATACGGGCCATGTCCGTCTCTGTATCTATAGTGGAGATAAATTTCTCCAGCGGTTCTTTAAGCATAGAATTAAATTTTTCATAAGGCAAATTGTTTCTGGAAAGATATAAAGGGAGGTTTTCAAGAGCTTCTTCTATCTCTTTTCTGGCTTCATTACGCCATGTATTCATAAGTTTATTGATTGTTTCTGTTTTCATATTATAAGGATTCATAATTTAATGTTATAGTGTATTTCATAACTTATTAGAATTTAAATAATTCGTGATGCGTAATG
>JBEHWP010001122.1:0-1789 GCA_040217665.1 Vulcanimicrobiota bacterium | reverse complement strand
GAAAATCTGGTATAAAATACAGGATCTTCTTCCAGTTTTTCTTCTATGGTCTTTTCTGTTCTGTATGCTATTGTGTCTGCCTGAGAAGCTATTGTTTTACATTCCTCTACCTGGGCCTGGAATTTTTCACTTTCAAAGATATTAATGGGTTCTGTTACCTGCAGGACTTCATCTGAAGGTATATAGGTGTCTATGAGTTTACGGATTTTTGGTTCATAGTCTCTGTAATCTATTTCATCTGAATAACGCTTTTTTACTGATTTTCTTAATGAAAGAAAGAATTGAAGATCTTTTTTGTAGTTATTTATTTTGTCATCCGGTGTTTCTTCTAAATATTTACTTGAAGACATGGCAATGGATAAGGTTTTTGCATAGTCTGTTAATCTCTCATAAAAGTTATCTCTCAGTTCTTCGTCTGATAGTAATTGTTCATAGGCTTCTTCATCGGATTTGTTTTTAATTTCTTTGAAAATTTCCCGGAGATCTGAATGTTTTTGAGGGAGTGTATTGATTTCTTCTGTTATATTTTTAAGCAATCCCTCTATATCTTCATTGTCAAAGTCTTCAAGAGATGTATAGTCTGCCAGAGCTTTATCGAGATTACCTAACAATCCGTAATAATCTATGATATAACCAAATTCTTTATTTTCATAAAGGCGGTTAACCCTTGCTATGGCCTGAAGAAGTTTGTGATCTCTTAAATTTCTGGTTATATATAGAACTACATTCCTTGGAGCGTCAAACCCGGTGAGGAGTTTATCTACGACTATTATAACTTCAGGGCAGTCGTCATTTTTAAATGAATTAATAACCTGTTTGTTATAATTCTTCTCATTGCCATATTTATTCATCATGTTTTTCCAGAATATCTGGACTTCACTTTTTGTTTCTTCAAAAACATCTTCATGGCCTTCTCTTGTATCAGGACCTGAGATTAAAATTTCCGATGATACTTCTCCAAAATCATCGAGATATTTTTTGTATTTCAGTGCAGCGATTTTTGAAGGGGCTGTTAATTGCCCTTTAAAAGGAGTGTCTTTCCATGTGTTTTTAAAATGCTCGCTTATGTCATAGGCTGCTCTGGCGATTTTTTGTTCTGCTTCATTCAGCTGGTCTGCTGTGCTGAATTTTCTTTTCAGATCTGTTTTTTGTTTTTCAGTCAGGTTTTTGGATATTTTTTCAAACCAGCTATCGATTGAGGTCTGATTTACTTCCTGAACGACATGACGTCCTTCATAGAGTAATGGGACAACAGCCTTATCCTGTACCGCTCTATCTATTGTATAGGTGTCTATAATGCCTCCGAATTTTATGGCAGTATTTTTGTCTTTTTTCATTAAAGGTGTGCCGGTAAATCCTATATAACAGGCATTGGGAAGCACTTTTTCCATTGTGGCATTTGCCACACCATAATGACTCCTGTGGCTTTCATCTACAAGAACAAAAATATTATTTGATGTATCTTTGAATTTTCTCTTTTTTCCTGCTGTTTCGAACTTATCTACTATAGTAGTGATAATTTCTTTCTTTTCTTTTATTTTTGTTACCAGATCTTCACCGCTTGTAGCCTGTACCGGATCTTTGCCGCACTGATGAAATGTTTTATATATTTGATCATCAATATCTACCCTGTCTGTAACAAGGATTATTCTTGGATCAGAGATAGATGACTCCAGTGAAAGAGCTTTTGCCATCATCACCATTGTTAAGGATTTTCCGCTTCCCTGGGTATGCCAGATGACTCCTCCCTGTCTTTTTCCTTCTTTATTTATTTCTTTTACCCGTTCCA
>JBEHWP010001121.1:0-1794 GCA_040217665.1 Vulcanimicrobiota bacterium | reverse complement strand
TCCCAGGGACCTTGCGAATATTGACTTAATTCATATTGTGGTATTACTTCAACTATACCGTCTCCATCTAAATCAGCAATATCAACTCTTTCAAGAGCATAATAAAAATAAGTACTATCAGGAATTGGTAAAGCTTTTACAAAATCCATATAATAGTTTCCTTTACCGTCATACTTAAAACCAAATACTAAGCTTGCGTTTGTAAGAAAAAGTTCTTTTTTATTATCTCCATCTAAATCTACATAACGTAGTTTGCCGTAAATCCCGGAAAATAATCCACGAATATCAATCTGATAAACTTGTTCATAACTTCCGGTTCCGGTAGCTTCAAATGCAAAAAGTCTTGTAACACCTCCATAAGTCCAACTGCTAAAATCCCCTCCAATCCATATTTCAGGTTTTCCATTACCATCCATATCATCTGTCATTATTGTTAGAAAAGCATTGAAAGTTTCTAGTTCTTTAGTAAATTCAACCTGATACTGTGTCCCTTGAACATATTCATAAATATAAAACTTTCCATCAATACTGCCTGTTGCAAAATTGCCTTTGCCATCAAGGTCAAAGTCACCTATTGATATTCCGCTTGTAAACCAGTCAGGAGATGGTCTGTGATAATAAATAAGCTCGTAATTATTTATCTGAGGATTATATTTAGCTATGTGATTGCTATATGCCCAAATACTGTCATCTCCAGCGAACAAATAATATATAATTTCTTGATTGCCATCTCTATCAATATCATACAATGTTACATCATTGAACTGATATACCCTGGGAAATGGATTGTAAATAAAATTAGGCTCGTTTATTAAACTATTTGGATAACTTTGTTTTACAAATATTAGTCTCGCGTTGTAACCAAGATAAACCAAATCTAATAGTCCATCGTTAGTAATATCACCAATGTCATAAAAAGGTGCTCCAGGTTCCGGGTAAACATAAATTTCATTAAATACTGAATTAACAGTTTGTTCATAAATTCTGCTTTTAAGAAAAAGAGAATCATCTCTTACTAGTTTGCTTACATATAGTTCGTTTTTGTTGTTTTTATTAGCATCAACAGAGATATACTTACCATAAGAATTTACAGCAGGAATAGTGCCCCAATATTTGTAGTAGCTCTCATATGCATTAAAATTAACAGTGTCTAAAGAAATTATAAGATTAGCTTCAGATGTATTTTTATAAGCTGGATATTCAGTAATTTTCTTTCTCCATTTATAATTTTCTTTTTTATCAAAAATCTCTACAACACTGTCTTTAAGAAAACTAACTTCATAACTCGGATTATTTTTATAAACGTCAAATAAATTATTCTGTGCCATTAAACTTACAGAAAAAAGAAAAATTAAAAGTGAAAATATAATTTTAACAAACATTATTACCTCTAAATAAAATAATTTGGGAAAGAGAAATAATCTTTCCTAATCTACGTAAAACCGGTTGGGTAAAAGTAAGTGATAAATGTTAAATGCTCAAGGTTAAAAGAGCAGTAGTTTTTTTGTGAGAATAACTGCTCAGGTAAGATTTCATAAGAAAAGGTAAAAATCAGAATCGAATTTATCAGTTCCATTCTCTCCACCCCAATAAAAAATTGCAGAGAGAGAGAGAGAGAGAGCTAAATATCGTGCCAGTATTTTAATAATAGGTTTCAAAGGCATCTCAAAAATTTTTTAAATATTTAGCAAGAGTGTATAAAGCAGCAGAGGTATTAAATCAGCAAAAATTATTCCTCTAATAATAATTTGATTATAGTTAGTTTTTATAATCGAGTGGTAAAAAAGAAATTAA
>JBEHWP010001120.1:0-1807 GCA_040217665.1 Vulcanimicrobiota bacterium | reverse complement strand
TAAAGGTACAATTAAAGTCTGCAGCAAACAGGGTAAGGGAACAACCATGCTGGTCTTATTTCCCTGTAATGTGTGTAAAAATTTAGATTAAATTTTGTATAAAAACTATGACCCTGAAATAAGAGAGGAATGATACAATATAATCAGGAATATAAATAAATATGGAGGTGTATTGATATGAAAAAGCTCTTATTATGCTTATTTTTTATCTTTGTTCTCATATCAGATATTTCAGCACAGGAAACAGGAAAAATAGAAGGATATATTCTGGATATGAAAAATGAACCTATGGCAAAGGTAAAGGTCTATCTGGACAGAAGTAATGTATCAGTAGAAACAGATGAGAAAGGCTACTTTGTTTTTAAACAGGTTACGCCGGGGAAACACATAATAACCTATGAAAGTACCGGCTGGACATTTCCTGAGAGCCTTGTTCTTGTAAAATCCTATTCTGAAGGGAAACCTCTGGAGGTAAACGGAGATTTAAAATGGTGGGCCTATATTTCTGTATATAATATATACATGGTTATAATTCTTCTTACTGTTGTCGGATGTTTCCTCATACTTGTTGAATATTATGTTATGCCTGTGCCGACAAAGGTGCTCGGCCCTATGGGCATAATTGCAGGAGTGGCATCAATTGCAATTGCCGTTACAAAAACTGCCGAGGCTTATTTAAGTGTATCTTTTGTATTAATAACAGTAATGTCACTTACACTGTGTTTGAAAATGGGTCAGACTCATTCTAAAAAAACTCAAATAGAAGATCAGGAGAAGAAAAAAGAAATTGAATCAAAAGAAGCAGAAAAAAAAGACCAATTAAAAGATCTGATAGGCAAAGAAGGTGTAGCCATAACAGATTTTAATCTCGTAGGTAAAGCTGAAATTGATAAAAAAATTTATGAAGGAAAATCCAGAACGGAATTTATAAAAAAAGGACAGAAAATATGTATCCTTGAAATATCAGGCAATATGCTTGTAGTGGAAAAAGGATCGTACAGTAAATATACGTAAGGGGTTGTATTTACAACTGGTTATTGCAATAGTTAATTGTCAGATGTATAGTAATATGGTATAATATTCCTATGGATAAACGTTGGAGTACAAGCAACAAAGCTATATATAATATAGGATATCATTTAATATGGTGTCCAAAATATAGAAGGAAAGTATTGACTGGTAAAATAGAGATTAGATTAAAAGACCTGCTCTATAAAAAAGCAAAAGAAATAAAGATAGAAATAAAAAACCTGGAAGTAATGCCTGATCATGTTCATTTATTTATTAAAACCGATCCAACAGATAGTCCCCACAGGGTAGTTCAGCAATTAAAAGGCTATACTTCAAGATTATTAAGACAGGAATTCAGTGAATTGAGAAGCAGATTGCCAAGTTTATGGACACGAAGTTATTATTGTGAGAGTGTAGGCCATATATCTGAAGATACAGTGAGAAAATATATAGAAGGACAAAAGGGACAATGATAAAAACCTTTCATGAAAAGCTATACAATAATAAAAAGAAGAATAAATGTCTCATAAAACAGATAGAACTTGCCAGTGAGATATATAATCATTGCATAGCTCTTCATAAGAGATATTATAGACGTTATAAGAAATATCTGCCTCTTTATAATCTTGAAAGTCATATAACCTTTTTAAAAAGTCAAAAAAAATATAATCACTGGAAAAGTCTAAACAGTCAAACTATCCAGGAACTGACAGAGAGGATAGATAAAGGATATAAAAAATTCTTCGATAAAGAAAACAAGAGACCTCCAACATTTAAGAAAAGAAAGAAATATAAA
>JBEHWP010001119.1:0-1809 GCA_040217665.1 Vulcanimicrobiota bacterium | reverse complement strand
CATCTCTTCAATGCATTTTCACTGAAATCGGGAGGATATATGACAATGGCTATGGATGAAATTAATATGTTAACTGTTTTAGCACCTGACTACCCCTATGGCTTTAAGCTACTTGGCAATTTTTATATGATTAACGGGGAATTTTCTGAAGCAATTAAATGTTTTAACAGATCCATTGAATTACTCCCTGAAGATATACAGAGTTACTCAGAGCTTATTGAGTGTTATATTCAACAGGAAAATATGAAGGAAGCTGAAAAACTGGCATACAAAATACTGGAATACCCGGAGATAAAAAAAGAAAAAATTTATTTCAAACTCGGAGAAATCTATAATAAATATGAAGATAAAGAGAAAGCCAGAGATTTTTATAAACAATCTCTGAAAGTAAAAGAAGATTATTACCCTTCTATCACTGCTCTGGGACTATTAGAACTGTCTTCAGGAAATACAGAATATGGTCATAGACTGCTTTCGAAATCCCTGGTTTTACAGCCGGAGACTGTATGGATCAGAAAAACCCTCGGAGAAAGCTATATAAAAACAGGAAACCTGGATCTTGCTCTTAAAGAATTTACTGCTATTCTTGATTTGTACCCTGATGAACCTTTTGCCCGTTTAAAAATCGAAGAGCTAAACAGGGATTTAAAGGATTTATATGAGAATCGTAACGCATAACGGGTGACGGGAAGAACAGATTCTTAGTACTGTAAGAAAAATAACTCCGGCAAATTATTAGAACGATTGTATCCTCGCGTCACGCATTACGCATCACGATATAAACTTTAACTATGATGTAGTTAATCCCTGTTTAATCCTATTAATCCCTGTCCCTGTTTAGCCTGAAAATCTTTCCCAGAGTTTTGCGGCAAGTTTTACTGAGTGTTCCCTTATGGACTTTTCATCAAGAGTCGTTAAAACTCCATTTCTCATAAGAACTTTACCGCCTACAATAGTAGTATCAACTTTTGCATCTGAAATACCGAACAACAGGTGCCCCCAGAAATTATTTATTGTAAGAGGTGTGGGAGTAATATATTTTACCAGTATTATGTCTGCACAGGCATCTCTGGTTAATTTTCCTGTTTTATGAGGGAAAAATCTTTCCACTATAGCAGGGTTATTATGTAATACCATTTGAGGAATTTCCGCATAGGCAACTGTAGATTTATGATTTACAATTTTATGTATCAGGTTTCCCGCTCTTATTTCATTAAACATATTGCCGGTCATACCGTCACTTCCGAGGCCGAGCATAATTCCTTTCTCGAATAATTTCAGTATCTGGGCAGTCCCTACAGCATTATTCATATTTGATTGAGGATTGTGAACAACGATAGTACCGGTATTTTTAAGAATTTCCATTTCTTCTTCTATTATATGTATACAATGGGCTGCTATGGTTTTCTTCCCGAGTATACCGAGTCTTTCAAGACGTTCTACAACTCTTTCTCCATATTTTTCAAGGCTGTAGTCCTGGTCTGCTTTATCTTCTGCTACATGAATATGGAAACCAATATCCAGACCTTCAGAAGCTTTTTTACATTTTTTCATTGTTTCGTCAGACAGAGTAAAAGCGGCATGGAGTCCAAAATGAGATGTTAAGAGTTTGTCTCCTTTTATTTTTTCTGCAAAACGGGCATTTTCTTCTATACCTTCTATGGCTTTTTTTTCTCCGTCTCTGTCAGATACTTCATAACATAAAGAACCTCTCAGACCGGCTTTTTTTAAAGCTTTAGCCATAATATCAAGGCTTCCCGGGATTGCGAATGGGCTTGCATGATGATCCAGTATTGTAGTGGTTCCTGA
>JBEHWP010001118.1:0-1816 GCA_040217665.1 Vulcanimicrobiota bacterium | reverse complement strand
GGAACTCCTACTTCAGAAGGTAATATTTTCGTAACAGGTGATGTAACCTATAAAGGTGAAACTACATCTGCAATGGGACTTATAGCAGAAAATTATATGTATCTTCATGAACTGAAAACGTCCACTTCAGATGAAGGTGATGATTTACAATATTTTGCAGACCACTACAGCTCATATGATAATGATACTGCTGATTACCATCATCTTCAGTTGAGAGGACAGTTAAATTCCATTCGTCAATCGGTACAGTTTGATTTCTTCAATTATCTCGGAGAAAGCGGATTTTACAATGCCGGCGGAGCAGGCTCTGAGGGTTTTAACGGATCCATTGACTTCAAGGGCCAGATGGTAGGTAATCAAACAGATGTAGAAGGAGACGTAAAAGGAAGAGGTTATGCTTCAGATATGAGTATAGGTTATGATGAAAGTTTGAAATATTATACGGCACCAATGTTTTTCAACGAAGATTACAGGCAGGTTCCGTCAGGATTATTGCAGTTTACTATAACGGCTTTCTTCGACAAGGGAAGCCTTGGTTCAAAGTAGTTTATTTATAACAAGGAGGATTATCAGTGAAATTCTCAGTAATTACAACAATTCTAATAGTAATATTTACTATGATGCTCTTTACTTACAGCGATTCTATGGCTTTTGTTTCAAAACCTGTAGATACAATTCCAGGAGTTAAACTTCCGACTCCCAATCCCGATGTCCCGACTCTTCCACCAAGACCTACAGCAAAATCAAATAGTAAACAGGTAACACCTCTTTATATAATTACTACTCCAACAGCAAATGCAACACCTCTGTTTCAGGATATAAAAGAAGATACACCTGATACAAAAGAGGGTAACAGGCATGTGTCCAGTACGGTAAAGATTATATTATTTTTACTGGGTGCTGTTTTAATAGCCGGAGGACTGATATTCTTCTATAAAACGAAAGGATAATTTATTTACCGATGATGTTAAATAAAAGAAAAGGGTTTACCCTTCTTGAAATGATGATAGCTATAGGCATCATAATTCTTCTGAGTGCCATATCAATAATAGGATACAGGAGATATCAATGGAGTATAGACCTCAGAGGTTCTCTAAATTCTGTGGCATCTGATATAAAACTTGTCCAGCAGGAAGCAATCACCAATAAATATCCTGACCCACTGGGGCCATTAACAACAAGTTACAGGTTAGATTCAACAGGTAAAACTTATACTATCAGTGCATATCATAAAAATTCCGACCCACCTGTAGCTTTAATCAAAACAGTTACATTACCGGGGGCGGTAAAACTCAGCGGAACAGGAACGCTTCTTATCTTTGATCAACGGGGTATACCGATACAATCACCGGGAGATGATGATATGGTAAGAATGAATCCTGTTATTGTAACAGATCCTGTAACAATAACATTGGAACAACCAAATCTGAATCTCAAAAAAAATATAATAGTCAATCTGAACGGCGGTATAATACAGGAAAAGTATTGATAAATTATTTATTTAATTGCCATTGCATAACTTTTATCTAAAGCTTTATTTTACGTCATTAAAAATGAACATTCCTATACTTTTAAATTAAAGGGTTGAAGGATTGAATATAGTTATAATTCTTCAACCCTTTAACTGTTCGACAGGCAAACAGATAAACACGTCCAGTCCTGAAGGTAAATTATTTTTTACAGTTATTTTCCCTTTATGAGCCTCAATTATTTCCTTGACTATAGGTAAACCAAGACCTGTACCTACCCTTTCCTTATTTTTCTCTGCTCTGAAAAATCTCTCAAATAAATGAGGCAGTTCCTCTTCAGGGACTCC
>JBEHWP010001117.1:0-1816 GCA_040217665.1 Vulcanimicrobiota bacterium | reverse complement strand
TATTCTGTTTCAAAATATTTATTCTGAATCTTGCAATATCTTTTGCTTCATAAGAACCATCCAGATCTCCCAGTTCCTCAAACTTTGAAATCTCATCTTTTGAAATAGACTGATAAATAAGTGCTTTTGCCTGCTCCGGAGAAAGAGGAGGGAGGTCAGTAGGAATTATTTCACCATAAAGTCTAAATACAGGAGGATATTCGGGAAGTATATGAAGATCTGAAATTTCCTCTGTTATCATAATATCAAATAAATCGGTAATGGTGTATCTGCCGGTAAAACCTGTCTCTATAACATCAGGCAGAACATAAATATCTTCTTTCGGAGCTTCCTTTACCGGTGTTTTTATCTGTGCCTCTTTTACGGGTTCTTCTTTACCCCTGATCATTCTTCCTAACAAAACGATTCATCCTTTCATTAATAAAATCAAGCAAAGGCTACTTTATCTATTGCGGCTCCCATGGCTACATCTCTTGTGATGAAACCATCGGCATAAAGCTGTTTAAGAGACACATCCATAGATTGCATTCCAAGATGTTTGCTTGTCTGCATAAGTGATCCTATTTGATAGATTTTTCTCTCTCTTATAATATTGGCAAGGGGTCTGCAGCCAATAAGAAGTTCGACTGCCGCAATTCTCCCTGATTTATCTTTCTTCGGAAGTAATTGCTGCGATATGACACCTCTCAGGGATTCTGCCAGCATAAATCTAATCTGTGCCTGCTGGGTATGATGAAAGGAATCGATTATTCTGTCTATTGTCCTTGCTGCATCAGTAGTAGGAAGGGTGCTTAAAACCAGATGTCCTGTCTCGGCTGCAGTCATTGCCTGCTGAATAACCTCGGGATCTCTCAATTCTCCAATCATAATAACATCAGGATCTTCTCTCAACACATATTTAAGGGCTGTCTGGTAGCTTTCAGAGTGTTTTCCTACTTCCCTCTGTCTTATAATACTTTTTTTCGGAAGGTGGATATATTCTATAGGGTCTTCTACAGTAACAATATGACATCTTTTAGTCATATTTATTTCATTTACAAGGGCACCGAGTGTTGTAGTTTTCCCGCATCCCGAAGGGCCCGTAACAAGAATGAGTCCCTGGTGAAAATTAAGTAATTTACCTATATCAGCAGGTAAACCAAGGTCTTTTATAGATGGACATGTATATCCAATTCCTCTGAAATTAGCATCCCATCCATTTTTTTGCTGGTAAACATTTGCCCTGAAGCGATAAGGTTTGCCGTCTTTTTCTACCTGATAAGATAAGTCTATATTGGTAAGCCTCTTAAATTCTTCTAATTGTCTGGCTGTAAGGAATTCCTGAATAAGTTTTCTGCTTTCCTGCAATGTAATAACAGGTTCACCTTTTAACTTACTCAATTCTCCATGAAGTCTTACTATAGGAGCGGATCCTGCAGATATATGTAGATCAGAGGCTCCCCCATCAATAGCTTTCAATAAAAGTTGCTCTACTCTGGTCATATTTAACCCCGCTTTACAAATATTTTATAAAAATGTGTATTTCGAGAATTATAACACTTTGTCAATAAGGAGTCAATTCAGTGAGTAGTAGCGTTCAGCTATCAGCAGACAGCAGTCAGCTTTTACAGGAATTACATAATAAATGTCGTTAAATACTTTTTCAGACTGATTTACACAGTCAAACTTTGTAAGTTTTAGCTGATAGATGATAGCTAACTGCTGAACGGTTACGATTATTTTTTTACAGTTTTTAAAATCTGCAAAAGTATAGTTTTTATATAAATCAGGCTTTGTACCTGGGGTTCTGGATATCCTTAACCCATTACCCTCATCA
>JBEHWP010001116.1:0-1820 GCA_040217665.1 Vulcanimicrobiota bacterium | reverse complement strand
CTGTTAAGATACAAAGGACTGACTTTTTGCTCTTATAAATGGATACTTCCTTAAGGGAACTTCTCTTAAGGCAACACCTTGCTCCATTTACATCGGCGTGAAGCTTTAAATTACATAATTTACATACAAATTTTTCCCTGTCTTTTCTATTTCCCTTATCTATATAACCACATCGGGAACATTCCTGACTTGTATAAGCAGGATTTACATACTGTATCTCTATTCCCAGTTCTTCTGAAACAGATTGAAATTTATTCTCTATTTCTCTTTTCCCGAATTTAGACAAAATTCTGTTCAGTCTCTTTGATAGATTGGGACTGGTAAAGTTTAGTTTTTCTACTATTATTTTTCCCGGCTTATAAAGCCTGATAATTTTATTGATAATACGGCGGACTTCATTTTTAAGATGAGCTCTTAATTTCCTTATCAGTTCTCTGTATCTCCTGCTCGACAGGGGTTTTAACTTCTGTTTCTGAAGATTACTCTGGAGTGTTACTATTATCTTATCATATTCAATGAGTTTCTCTTTAAATTCCCGTCCGAATAAATCTCCTATGTCTGTGGCAAAGAGATTATTCAGTCCAAGGTCCAGTGCTATTTCAGATGTCTCAGATACATAGTCGGGTGATTTCTCTTTCTTTTTTATCAGATTGATTTTTATATTTCCATCTCTGTCTATATTTATCTGGCAGAATTTGTTTATTTTACCTTTTACTTCTTCAAAATAAGGATTACTCTTTAAAGGTAAATAAACAGGTTTATTCTTCGTAACAGTGGAAAATCTTATCCAGTAATCAAATCTTTTTGCCTTATGAGCTACTTTTTTACTTATCACTGCCACTTTATTATCAAGAGCCATATTTATGTGTTTTAAACAGGGCAGTCTATGGAGGGAAAAAATGTGTTTCATTATTACTCTTGCCAGTTTTAATGTCTCAGGTTCTATTATCTCATATGTATCTTTTATTTTATTACCTTTACCGTCATAGACAGGAATTGACACTTTTTCCTTAAACCAGAGTTTATATTTATTTATGTAAAGTAATTTTATCCTTTCTTCTTCTGATAGAGCGCTTCTCGTTACAATCTTTCTAAAATCATTCTGTCTGTTTGAAATAAAAGAATCCAGTATGGATACTACCTGATATGCTATTACCTGTTTATATCTTTCTGACAGAACTGAAGGGATTTCTTTAACAGGATAATTTTTATTAAATGCTCCTTCTTTATAGAATAATTCCCACTGCTTTTTAGCTATTACAGATGCAGTTTTTCTATATTCTTTCATTACAGAAAGAATTTTCTCTTTTTTACCTTTATTCATCTCTGTTTTCAGTTCATAACTTCTTAACATGTAAATCAGGCCTTTTTCTTTTTTTACATCTTTCTATTGCACGGGACTATACAGGTTTATCATCATTTAATTCTTTCTTTATACATTCTATTATCTTTTCCGTCTTTTTTCTATGTCTTCTTAATCCATATAATCTTGCAGAAAAACTATAAATTATTGCTACTAAATCCTCTATAAGGTCTTCTTTATTATTCTCTGCTATATTTACTACTTCTATCTTTCTATTACTTTTTTCCAGCAATTTTTCTATATAATTATAACCAAACCTTGTCAGCCTGTCTTTATGCTCTACTATTAATGTTCCCCAGTCTTCTTTATCAAATAGTTTTAATAGTTTTTTACGCTTATCATTTATACCGCTGCCTACTTCTTTTATTATATAAACTATTTGATAACCTCTGGCTATAGCGTAGTTTTTTAACCTGTCAGATTGAGCTTCAAGATTAGCTTTGTTTTCATTACTCGA
>JBEHWP010001115.1:0-1825 GCA_040217665.1 Vulcanimicrobiota bacterium | reverse complement strand
TTCCCTTACATCTCTTCCCGGTTTTTTCAATGCTTCCAGTATGTCCTGAAGTGTAAGTTCTCCTATGTTCAATTCTTTTATCAATTCTTTTACCGATAATTTTTCAATAGAACTTCTTATATCTTTCCATTTTGATTTTGTCTTCAGATCCAGAATGTTCAGGCCGAGTTTGTGGAATAAAGCTTTGACCGCTCCGTACGATTCCGGGTGAACGGGAGTACTGTCAAGAGGGTTATCGCCGTCCAGTATTCTCATAAACCCCGAACATTGTGTAAAGGTTTTTTCTCCCAGACCTGATACTTTGAGTAATTCCTCTCTGTTTTTAAATTCACCTTTTTTCTGTCTGTAAAGCACTATATTTTTCGCAAGCTTTGAATTCATTCCTGATACATACTCCAGAAGTGACGGAGATGCGGTATTTAAATTGACTCCTACTTCATTTACAACAGATTCTACAACATGACCGAGAACCCTTGTCAGTTCTTTCTGATCCACATCATGCTGGTACATGCCGACACCTATTGCTTTTGGTTCTATTTTTACGAGTTCGGCCAGAGGGTCCTGAAGCCTTCTTGCAATGGACACTGCTCCTCTTATACTTACATCCATATCTGGAAATTCTTCTTTCGCAAGAGGTGATGCGGAATATACGGAAGCACCTGCTTCACTTACTATGGTAAACGCAGTGCCTGGAGGGAACAGATCCATTGCTTCTGCAAGGAATGCTTCTGTTTCACGGCAGGCAGTTCCATTTCCTACAGATATGAATTTAATATCATTTACCTTTATAAATTCTGCAACTATTTTTTTAGCTTCTTCCTTTTTAGACTGAGGAGGATGGGGGTAGATTGTAGCTGTTCCCAGTAGTTTTCCCGTTTCGTCCACTGCAGCAATCTTACATCCCGTCCGAAATCCCGGATCTATTCCGAGAACCCTGTGCCCTTTTACAGGAGGTAGTAAAAGGAGGCTTTTTAGATTTTTTGAAAATACTTCTATTGCCTGTTTTTCTGCTTCTTCTGTCTTCTGTTTTCTCATTTCCCTTTCTATGGAAGGCCAGAGCAATCTTTTAAATCCGTCCTGAAGGGCTTCTGTGAAATATTCTACATCACCCCTGTAGCCGAAAACATTTTTTAATTTCATAAGGGTTTTCTCTTCATCTATATCTATTGATACTTTCAGATGTTTTTCCTTATTTCCTCTGTTTATGGCAAGAACCCTGTGGGGAGGTAAAGAAGAAAAAGATTCGTTATAGTTATAATATATTTCATAATTGGTTTTTGCCTCTTTATCTGATGCAGTAGAAGTTACTCTGCCTTCTTTCGCCACTGTATCTCTGAGGAAATTACGTACCTTTATATTTTCTGAGATTCTTTCGGCTACTATGTCTTTTGCACCGTTAATAACATCTTCAGGTGTATTTACCTGTTTTTCAGGATTTATATATTTTACAGCTTCTCTGTCTATATCTTCTTTTTTACTCTTTTCATCAACAAGTAAATCTGCCACAGGTGTGAGACCTTTTTCTTTCGCTATACTGGCCCTGGTGTTTTTCTTCTGTTTGTAGGGCAGATAGAGATCTTCCAGTTCCTGTAATTTTACGGTTTTTACAATCTTTGCCTTCAGCTCTTCAGTCATTTTCCCCTGTTCTTCTATAGATTTTATTATATGTTCTTTTCTTTCCTGAAGGTTTCTTAAATAAGCAATTCTTTCTTCAATATGTCTGAGTTCTTCTTCATTTAAATTACCTGTTACTTCTTTCCTGTATCTTGCAATAAACGGTATTGTATTGCCTTCATCGAGAAGGTTTATCGTTTTTTCTACCTGT
>JBEHWP010001114.1:0-1838 GCA_040217665.1 Vulcanimicrobiota bacterium | reverse complement strand
AGTATTTTCAGAAAATCTCTTTATTAAAGTCCCATAGAATCAATTTCATTTAAAAGACCTGTAATTATAGAAGAATGACATTCTTTCAATAAATTGTCATCAAGTGCTATCATTCCTACAGGCTTAAGACTTACTCCCTGAGCTATTTCATTATAAGACAACACTGTTACAGAAGGGAATCTTTCTTCGATGAACCTCCTGAAATAAAGCCTTATTGCAGGTGAACATACTATTATAGATTTTAAGCCTTTATTTTTTAACAGTTTATCCTGTTCCATGACAGAAGCAAACAATTTCTCTTTAATATGTTCCTTTATCACTATATTATTCCCTTTATTGTTTCTTCTGATACTGGCCAGTAAAAAACTCTCCACTGCAGGATCTATCAGGGAAGCATAGAGGTATCCCTCAAAGGTTTTATATTCATTACACAGGGATGTTTTAACTGCCTGACGTACATATTCTGAAAGTACGTCCGTATTACGACTGAATGCAGCATATTCTATAACAGTTTCACATATTGTCAGCAAATCTCTTATAGATACATGTTCATATAATAGATTTTTAAGGATTTTATTGAACTCTACAATAGAAATAACTTTATCAAGTTCTCTCTTTACTACCGGATATTCTTTCAGTAAACGTCCGAGCAGGTCTTCTGTTTCCTGAATTCCTAAAAATTTAAATGAATATTTCCGTAATACCTCTGTAAGTAATGCCGCAATCACACTTACAGGATCAAATATCATACACCCTCCTCTTTCTGCTTCCGAGCGCTGATCTGAAGTAATCCAGGCACCTGGCATATTATATGTAGGGTCAAGAACCTTTTTCCCTCTGAGTTTCTGAATATGTGTTTCCGGCCCTATGGCAAGAAACCGTTTAAAATAAATTTCACAGTCAGCTACAGGTATATCCTTTATGCTCAGAAGTAGTTCATTGTTCTTAATACCAAAATTATCTTTTACCCTCACAGGAGGAACTATTACGCCCGTATCCATTACTATATGCTTTCTTATAGAAGCAATTCTATCCAGAAACAGCTTTTTCGTTTTATGACCCATAAGAGAAATTAATTCCTTTCCGAGCTCAAGAGTAACTGGAGGAATATACATTTCTTTACAGGTATCTTCAGGGTTTATATCTTCCTGTAAAAAAGAAGATAAACCGTTTTTTAAAAACCTTCTGGAAGATAGAGGTTTCAGAAGAAGGTTGAAGACAGGAGTAAAGGTACAGCCAAGAAAATAAATTACTGAAAGTAATATGCTGCCATCAGGAAGAATAAAGAAGATAATTTTCTGAAAGTCCAGTGTAAAGGAAACAGATAAAGAATCTTTACCGGAAAAAGGAACAGAAAATGTAAACTGTCTGTAAAAAGGAGAGATACATGTTATGGAAAAACCTTTTTTTCTCTCTATTAAAGTAATCTGCCATGTTGATTCCAGTAAAATAAACATATCTCCCTGTTTATTTATTTGAATACAATTCTGGCCGAAGGTACGGGTTATTCCCTGACCTGTATTTATTTCAATAACTTTCTTATTAGAGGAAATACGTTTATCGTCTGTCCGGGACAGACATGTAATAATCTCATCAATTTCTTTAAAGAATAAATCTTTTTGTTTATTAAAAATTAATTCTTCTGCCTGTAAATTTATATGTTTTTTATTGTTCATAAATTGTAATAGCCGTGAGCTTTCAGATCTCCTGATATTCACCTTACCGGACTGACCTGAGCATAAGCATTTAATAAACGTATTTCCTCCTGTCATTCGTTACGATTTATGCTTACCTCAGTAATGACAGGCTCCATTGCCTGCAATTATTATAATATCATC
>JBEHWP010001113.1:0-1839 GCA_040217665.1 Vulcanimicrobiota bacterium | reverse complement strand
TGATTTTAAGTCAAAACAATATACCAGATACAGGGAACTGTTTACAAAACCTGTTGTTATAGCTTTTTTCCTTATATTGCTGGAAGTAGTGCTTGCAAATACAAGATTTATGAAAATTCCGTGAGTCCGTGAGCAGGAGCGTTTAATTAAAAGCCCTGTTAATGAAATACACATCACGAAAGGAGAACTCCCTAATGCGGTGGGCAGCTTTTAATTATTTTGAACTGTTGCTTTTTATGCCGGTAGTCATGATTTTTTTCCTTTTTGCTTTTGCCAGGAAAAAGAAAGCCCTTTATGAGTTTGCCAGAAAGGGTATAATTGAAAAACTCACCTATTCTGTGAGTTTTCGCAGGCAATATATAAAGGCTTCAATTATAATCCTCGGTATGGTGTGTCTTATCATAGCCCTTGCAAGACCTCAGTACGGTATAAAAGAAGAACTGGTTACACAGAAAGGTATTGATATAATACTTGCTATTGATACTTCTAACAGCATGAATGCCGAAGATATAAAACCGTCCAGACTGGATAGAGTTAAACTTGCTATAAAAGATTTAATATTAAAACTTCAGGGTGATAGAGTCGGTATTGTAGCTTTTTCCGGTGAAGCTTTTCTCCAGTGCCCTCTTACTATAGATTATTCTGCAGTAGACATGCTGACTGATATGTTGAATACATCTGTTGTACCAAGGCCGGGAACAAATATAGAAAAAGCTATAACTTCAGCAAGGCAGGCTTTTAAAGCCAGAGAAAGACAGTATAAATTACTTATAATTATGACAGACGGGGAAGAAACTGCCGGTAATGCTCTTGAAGCATCAAAAAAAGCGGCAGAAGAAGGTATTGTTATTTATACGATAGGACTGGGGTCTCCTGAAGGTGCTCCCATACCGGTTTATGATAAATCTGGAAAAGTTGTTGATGTTAAAAAGGATAGAAACGGTAAAGAAGTAATATCCAGAATGGATGATAAATTACTGAAAGAAATAGCAAAAAATGCGGGAGGAAAGTATTTTTCCGATAGAGGTTCAGGGAAGGAAGTAGAAGAAATATGCAAGCAAATACTGACTATGGAAAAAAGAGATATTCAATCTAATTTATATTCCAACTTTGAAGAACGTTTTCAATATCCACTTATTGCCGGTTTTTTATTACTGTTAGCGGAATTCCTTATTTCTGAAAGGGCAAGGCCTAAAAAGACATGGAGCGGTCGATTTGAATAAGAACGTGACGCGTAAAGCGTAATGTGTGATGCGTGATGCGTGTTATGGGACGGGAGTGATTGTATGAAACATTTAGCTGTAATTTTTGTTATAATATTGAGTTTTTTCCTCTGTACAGGATGGACCTGGTTTAATCCTTTTAAGAGCAAAGCCCAGGAAGGTAATGAATTGTATAAAGCCGGAAGATATGATGAAGCTCTTAAAAAATATACAGATGCACAGGTAGAAGATCCAAATGCTGTCTCTCTTTATTATAATATGGGAAATGCTCTTTATCAGAAAAAAGAGTATGATAAATCTATTGAATTATATAAGAAATCATCTGACAATGCTGATAAGGACCTGATGGAAAATTCTCTTTATAACACCGGTAATTCCTGTTTCAGAATGAATAAATTTGAAGAGGCAATAAAATATTATATTAATGCTTTAAAACTGAATCCTGATGACATGGATGCAAAATATAATCTGGAAATGGCAAGAAAGAAAATGAAAGAAAACCAGGATAAACAGAACCAGGATAAACAGAACCAGGATAAACAGAACCAGGATAAACAGAACCAGGATAAACAGAACCAGGATAAACAGAACCAGGATAAACAGAACCAGGATAAAC
>JBEHWP010001112.1:0-1840 GCA_040217665.1 Vulcanimicrobiota bacterium | reverse complement strand
ATCTCCCTCTTCCTTTATACTGCTCCGGTGCCGCATAGCCGGGAGAGCCATAGCTAAAGGTATCCTGTTCTTTATCGGGGTTATAGTAACGGGCAATGCCGAAATCTACAAGAACAGGTTTCCCGTCAGGTTTTATAATAATATTTGACGGCTTTAAATCTCTGTAGACTATGGGCTGATGAAAAGAATTATGGAGATAGTTCAGAATATCTGCAAGTTCTACAGTCCATTTTATGGCATTTTCTTCACTTATCGGCCCTTCTGAAGTATTTATAATTTCCTCCAGTGTTTTTCCTTCTATATAGTCCATAGTAAGATAATCTTTCCCGTCCTGAGGAAAAACACCGTACATCTTCGGAACTCCCGGATGGTTGATTCTGGCCATAAATTCCGCTTCTCTGTGGAATATCTCTTTTGCAGCAGAAATATCAAGACCTGTTTCCTGTGAAAAATTCAGTTCCTTTAGGACGAATTTTTTATCGTAGTTAATTCTTTCCACAAGATAAACATTCCCCATAGAGCCTTTACCGAGCAGTCTTACCACTCTGTATATGTCATTTATGACTGTTCCTGTTCCCAGTATCATAACCTTATGCCCTTCTACTCGTCCTCTCTGGCATTATGGGCAATAAGCAGATTTATTATATCCTGATTACCCATCTGCCTTGCTATTTTTAGAGGACTTTCATTTTTATTGTCTTTACAATTAATATCCGCTCCCTTTAATATTAAAAGTTCTGCTACGTCCTTTGAAAAATTGGACATTGCTGCAAAATGGAGAGGTGTTAACCCGTCATTACTTTTAACATTAATATCAACACCGGGGGATAGCAAAAACTCTGTCAGTTCTTTTTTACCGCTGTATGCGGCACAGTGGAGCGCAGTCCATCCGTATTTATTTACGCTGTTAATATCTGCTCCTCTGTCCAGTAAAAATTTCACCAGTTCTATTGAACCGCTGTTTGCGGCACAGTGTAACAGATTTTTACCGTAATCACTCCTGACATTGATGTCTGCCCCTTTACTCAGAAAAAATTCTACAAGTTCCTTTGAACCTTTTTCTGCAGCGCAATGTATGGGAGTTATTCCATAAATATCTCTGGCATTAATATCTGCTCCTTTAGATACCAGGATATCTACGATTTCCCTGAATCCGTCTGTCGGACACAGTAAGGCATGATGCAAAGCTGTTTGGCCGTAATCATCCCTGTCATTAATATCTGCTCCTCTGGATATTAACATAATTACTGCTTCTTTTGAAGCTATAAATGATGCCCAGTGCAGTAATGTCATACCATTACAATCTTTTTCATTGATAAGGGCCGGCGTCTCTGAAATTGCCTTCTCAACCTTTGCAAGCTCTCCTGATTTAAGAGCATCATGAATTTCACCTGCCATAATAACGGCTCCTGTTAATATGAAAAAAATGAAAATTGAGAAGAAATAAAGAAATAAAATCATTGTTTAATATACCTCCTCTGCCTTTGAACTTTATAGTATAACCTGAACATACGATTATGAACTTTCAGGTTAAAGAATTTATTTAATTATTAATCCCTGACTGGGACTATACTGTGGATATCCCTGTTCTATACCGCAATCAAGATGATCTGATTTACACCACATTGTAAAATTTTTAAAATATTTTGATACAATGTACTCATAAGAAGTAAAACTGTTTTTGTCATAACCTTTATTATTTTTTGTACAATCAGGAATTTTACTCATATAGGGCTTTTTCTTCCCGGATTCTTCGAGTAATTTATAAAATCCTTCAGGATAAAGACCATTATTATCTGTTGCATACATCTCCAGAGCGGTGGCCAGATCTTTCAGATTG
>JBEHWP010001111.1:0-1845 GCA_040217665.1 Vulcanimicrobiota bacterium | reverse complement strand
TTAAGACCTTCTGCATAGCCTTTTATTACACCTATGGGTGTTTTAAATTCATGGGACATATTCCTTACAAGTTCTTTTCTCTGTTCAATATCTTCTTTAAGGGCATTCATAGTGATATTCAATTTTTCAGACATTTTATTTATACTCCTTCCCAGGCTGCCAAGCTCATCTTGAGAATCAAAAATTACCCTTCTGTTAAAGTCGAGATTGGATATGCTTTCTGCAACATTACTCATTTCTATGACAGGCCCGGTTATTCTCAGTGAAAAAATAAATATAAATATTCCTCCGGGAAGTATTATGAGTAAACCTGCGAGAATATAAAACTGATTTGCAATTGCTACACTCTCTTTGATACCTTTCATGGACTTTTTGAGTATAATGATTTCTTTACCTTCCATCTGAGACAGAAAAACGATTTCTCTTTCACTGTGTTCAGGTCTTTCAACTACGGAGTATACATATGATTTTTTCAGAGTATTTTTATTTTTATTTATGAGTCTTTCAATCTCCGAAGGAATGGGACGGCCTGTTTCCCCCTTCTGAGGGAGAGAAGTGTATTTTATACGGAGGTCACTGTCACTGATTGCGATGTTCATTGCCTCTGCTCTATCGGTATTTTTCAAAAACTCATCCAGATTATTCCTGTCATTTATATACACATCAATTATTTTGCTGTTTATTTTAAGAAAGCTTCCTCTGTTTTTATAAATATAATATTTTTCCAGGAATAAAATATTCAAAATTATACCGGACAATACAAAGGAAACCATGAATATGGAAAACATTGCAAAGAGCTTTGTTCTAATTGTTTTCATTATTATCAACCTCAAACATATAGCCGCTGCCGCGAACAGTTTTTATATATTCACCGCATCCTGAAAGCTTTGCCCTGAGGGTTTTTATATGGGTATCGATAGTACGTATGTCACCGTCGAAATCATAGCCCCATATACTGGATAATATCTGTTCTCTTGTCAATACTCTGTTTTTATTTTTTACAAAATAAAGTAAGAGATTGTATTCTTTTCTGTTCAATTCAATTTCCGAATCATTGACTGTTACCCTGTGATTTGCCTGATTTATTACTATCCCTCCCATGATTATCTCGCAGATACGTTGTTTTTTTACCTTCTTTAAGAGATTATTGAGTCTGGCAACAAAGATTTCATAGCTGAAGGGTTTTGCAATATAGTCATCGGCTCCTTTTCTGATGCCGAATACTTCATGCTTTTCATCTCCCAGAGCTGTAAGCATAATGACCGGCACATCGGAATATTCTCTGATTTTTTTTAGTACTTCCCATCCGTCATACAGAGGCATCATTACATCCAGTATAATAAGGTCTATGTCACTGGAACCAAAGAAAATATCTATAGCCTGCTGTCCATTCCCTGCCTCTACAGGGATACATCCTTCTTTTTTTACTATGTCACATACGAGATCCCGGAAAATCGGATCATCATCTGTAACGAGAATTTTTATTTCCACAGATAACACGTTCCTTTATATGAAATAGGCTATACTAGCGGCATAATCTTTACAGATATATAGTACAGCCTGTCTGTGAAATTTCGGTGAAATTATGAGATGTTTTTTTATAGATCGCTTATCTGCAGAAGGGGATCTCCTCTTTTTACCTTCCCTTCTGCAATTATTCTGCTCTCTTTCCCTATAATTATTACGGGAGATATGAGAGATTTCCCTGATGCTTCAATAGCACTGATGTTGAAATCTATTAATTTCTGACCTGTTATTACATCCTCTCCTTTTTTAACATGGGAAAAAAATCCTTCCCCTTTCATCTCAACCGTATCTATACCTATATGTATGAGTATTTCAATT
>JBEHWP010001110.1:0-1851 GCA_040217665.1 Vulcanimicrobiota bacterium | reverse complement strand
TTTCCCTTTCTGGCATTTCTATTTCTACGCCTGTAAGCTGTTCGTAAAAGTATTTTGTGTGTTTATTGAGCGGAATAATCCATTGTTTTGATAAACCCTCCGGGGAAGATGCCGGATCTGGTTCATGAATTTTGTCATCTTCCGATGGATTTATGCTATAATGTTTTTGGTTTGATATGTTCTCTGGCTCTTTTATAAAGCCAGGGGCTTTTTTTTCTGCAGCAATCATGCCACAATAGCCTCCTTCCTTGTCCTCAAGGCCTTCTCCTTTGCTTCCCGGTAATTTTTGCCGGTTCCGCTGTAGAGCTTCCCGTTAAAGTCCCTGTAATCATACCGGACTAAATAACGCTTTAAGACCCCGGAGAAATACCTCTCATGCTGTTCCTGCCCAGGATTAAGTCTGTTAGGGTCTGTCACTTTGCGTCACCTCCTTTCATTGTTTACTTCCTGGTGGAGAAGGCAGGATTTGAACCTGCGGCCTGAAGTTTATCGGACTTACGCTCTACCTGCTGAGCTACTTCTCCGAGAAATCAGGCTTTTCGCCTGTAAGATAAAAAAGGGAGATTACTCTTCTCTTCCGCAACCAGTCCGTTGATCAGGCGGACGGCTGCAGGAGGAGGCAATCTCAGGTTGTTACCCAACGCGGTAACGTAAAGAAGATGTATATATTGAAAAAACTTTCCCTTATTTCACTTAAAATTTTTTTCATTGTCACCTGGTCCCTCACTCTTTTAAACACTACTTTTTACCTCCTTTCTTTTACCTTCTCTCTTATCTATGTCTGAAGCTCAGCTTCAGTTGACCATCCTGGATGCCATCCAGAAAACTCTGCGCCTCCATTACCAGCTCCTGGAATTTTGCTGCTGCTTTGCCTTTATACCGCTGGAAATCCCTCTGTATCCTTTTAAATCTCCTGAGTGCTCTTATACGTATCTTTTTCATATACTCACCTGCCCTTCTGTTATTTTTATTTTCATTTTACATTCTTTACTTTTCCTCCCACCCGGCGTATCATGACCGGGAAGGGAGGTGATTAATTTTGACAGATAAAGCTTTTGATTACGCTAAAGAGATTACTGTTACTGTGTTAGAAACTAAAGCTATTGATTTAAACTGCAGTAATCCCGCCGAGCGAATAGGTAATTTCTTCGAAACTCTTTATAAAAAACTCAAAGAACTCGAATCAACTAAAAACTAAAGAATAAAGTGGAGTTCCCAGAATTATTTTTGTGGCCTCTATGGTATTAGCCGTGACGTTTGCGCTATTTGAGGCCACATCTCTTTTGTAACATTCGTTAACCCACTGACACATATTTATAAATACTTCCTGTTTTAACTCTGAAAGTTCCTCACTTTTCTTGTAAAGATTACTCTCATTTTTTTTGCACATTTCCTTAATTTCTTCAGGGGTTAAAACTGACTCTTCTTTTACCGACTTTTCCTCCGGTTCTTCTTCCGACATTATAACCACAAATGTTTTTACTTTTTCCATTTCCCTTACCGCCTTTCTTTATGTTATGCCACTTTCTCCTCTGCGTAAAAAAGCTCAGGCACTGTGGTATTGAGCGCCGAAGCTATTTTTTCCATTGTTTGATCTGATATTGATACATATTTGTTATTTTCTAATTCAGAAATAAATTTTTGGGTTAATCCTGTTTTTTCTGAGAGTTCAGATTGAGTCATTTTTTGCAATTCTCTTTCGTCTTTAACCCTATATCCTTTACTCATTTCTTTACTCCTTATCGTAAACGTAATATTTATTACCTATATACATTATAATTACTTACACGTAATAAGTCAATATCAAAAACGTAAATTTATTAAAATTATTCCTTATACGTAATTGTAATG
>JBEHWP010001109.1:0-1858 GCA_040217665.1 Vulcanimicrobiota bacterium | reverse complement strand
TTTTTGCCCTCCAGGGAGATCTTTCACTGAAAATAGCGAAATATTTCAATACTCCTGTATCTCAGGAAATAAAAAAAGATCTCTATTTTATACCGACACAGAGCATGGGATCCTTTGAAAAATTTTCATCAGGCCTGCAATTATATGAAAAGAATCGGGGAGATGAAGCTTACAGCTTTTTCCTTAATTCCGTTAAAAAAGATACAGGTTTTCTTGATGCCCACAGATATTTTGAATATACGGCAAGAAAACTCGGAAAACTTGATGAATTCATAAGTCTTTATGAAAGCATGCTTGCCTCTGATCCGGGGAATCCCGTTTTAATGAATTATCTCGGTAACGGTTATTTCGATAAAGGTAATCTTGAAGAAGCAGAAAAGCTTTATGTAAAAGCTATAGAGACAGCTCCAACCTTTGCAAATCCTTATAATAACCTGGCATCTGTTTATATGCTTTCCCGTAATTATGAAGAAGCACTGGCAACATTCCAGAAAGCCCTTGTATATTCAGATGAAAAAGCTTCTATTTTCTATAATACAGGCATATGTTATATGAATATGAAAGATAAAGAAAATGCAAAAAAATATTTCCAGAAAGCTCTTGATATGGAGCCATCCAATCCCGATTTTGTTATTGCCAGAAAGATTATATACGATATAAACATAGTGGTCGGCTACAGAGAGAAAAAAGTTCCCGGTTCTGTCTTCGGAGAAATTTTAGTAAACTCTGAGCCAGTATTTGAGGTCCAAAATACGGCAGGAGGGCTTTCACCTTTAAAAAGGGCTGAAGTAATAGCCAGAAGACTTTATAATATGATTGCAAAAGGCCTTAAAGGCTCTGAACTGGAAGTAGGAAAAATGAATAAAGAAGTTGTTATAAAAACAATTAACAGTGAATTAATCATGACAGTAACATCGGATCTGGCCAGAAGAGAAGGTACCACTCCTGAAAAACTGGCAAAATCCATTATGGACACATTAAAAGAAAGCCTGAATTACGCTTCTTCCGATTCAACCAATGAATACGGTTTAATTCTCCAGCCTGTGACCTGTGTAATTACAGAAAAGAGTGTGGAAAAACTTAATGATCGGATAAATACGGAACATTTAAAACCGCTGGTCAATAAAGAATATTCTCTCGACAGATTAAAAAAAGAACTGAACAATTTAAAATACAATCCTGAAGAAATTGAATTGATTTTAAACAGTACGGAAGAGAAAAATGCAAAACCTATAAAGGGCAATTCGGAAGAAGCATCATGTCTTCATAAAGGCGATGCCCTTTACAGTCAGGGGAAATATGACGAAGCTTTAAAAGAATATGAAAATGCCCTGAAGATAAACCCCGGGTTTGCTCCTGCACAGTTATGTATTGCCATCATTTTATATGACAGGAAGGATTATGAAGGTGCCGGCAGCAATCTGAATAAAGTTGTCAACAGCAATCCTGACTATACAGATGCATATATATGGCTCGGAAAAACATGTATGGCCCAGGGGAAACAGACTGAGGCAAAAGCTGCTTTCCTTAAAGCCCTTGACCTGTCCCCCGGTAATGAAGAAGTAAAGGGATATATGGAAAAATTATAGCTCAGTAATCAGTGAGCAGTGACCGGTAATATACTGATAACTGCTCACTGTTCACTGCAAAAAGGGTGGTATTATGAAAACTCTTATCTTTTTATTTATATTCTTAACTATTACCATGTGCTGTGCATCAGAAATAGACCTGTGGAATTCCATAGATAACAGGGAGTCAAAACTGTTTATAGAAACAGTAACTGACAGAACGGAGAATGTTCTTTTTGAAGGTGAGGATATAACCTTCTACCTTGCTGCAAGCAGAGATTGTAAGGTTA
>JBEHWP010001108.1:0-1858 GCA_040217665.1 Vulcanimicrobiota bacterium | reverse complement strand
TTTTTTGTGACAAACTTTTTTGTCATGATTGTTTCTTTATTGTAATAAATTTCACTATTTAATACTATTAATTGTATTTTAATGAAAAATCTTCTTTGTCTAACGTGAGATTAGGGTTATAATAAGGATCACCTTTATCGAGTATATCTTTCCATTTTGTCCTTAGTAGTTCTACCTCTTTTTTGGCTCTTTCCTGTTTCTCTGGAGTATCTTCCAGACCTCTCGTTTTTGATTCATAGTGATACAGTTCCGCATAGGGAGTCCAGATAATTAGATAACCTTTTTCCCTTATTTTTAAGCATAAATCTACATCATTAAAGGCTATAGTATATCTTTCATCAAATCCTTCGATTTCTTTAAATACTTCTTTTCTTATCATAACACATGCTGCAGTAACAGCACTTAAATTCTGGATAACCTTTAATCGTGCAAAATATCCCGGACTGTCTTTATGGTAATTTTTATGCGCATGGCCTGCTGCCCCCTGTATTCCAATTATTACACCGCCATGTTGTATTGTATTATCAGGATAATATAGTTTTGCACCTACTGCACCAATTTCTTTTCTTACAGCGTGCTCAAGCATCCGTTCAATCCAATCTTGATTTATTATCTCTATGTCGTTATTTAAAAATAAAAGAATTTCTCCTTTTGCATAGTTTACAGCAAAGTTATTAATAGCGGCATAATTAAAAGAATCATTCCATGTAATAATTCTTATATTTTCTCTTCTCTTTAATTCTTTATAAAAATCAAATATGTTTTCTTCATCACTACCGTTTTCCATTATTATTATTTCAAAATTTTTATAACTACTTTTATTTATAATCGAATTAATACATTTTTTTAGATCTTCATAATGATTTTTATTAAGAATTATAATTGATATTTTAGGAAGTTTTGTTATCTCATATGTTACTTGTTTGGTTCCTGGCCATAACCCATCTTTTACTTCTCCTTTTAAACCTGTTCGTTGTAGATGCTCTTCTAAAGCCTTTTTTGCTGAAACATAGGCATATAATTTTGCTCCTGTATCACCTGCAGTAGAATTTTTATTAACTCTCCAGTGATATAGTATTTTAGGTATATGTATTATATTTTTTGCTTTTTCTGTTACTCTTAGGATTAAATCATAATCCTGACTTCCTTCAAACCCATCTCTGAAGCCTCCTATTAATTTAATTGTATCTTTACTGAATACTGAAACATGGATTGGGTAATTATAACTTTTAAGGGTATCTGGACTCCAGTCAGGTTTGAAATAATGGTCAAATCTTCTTTCCCCATCCTCAGTTATCTTATCTTCATCTGAATATATAAAATCAACATCTGGATGTTCATTTATCACTTTTACTATTTCAAATAAAGCATAAGGTGTTAAGGTATCATCATGGTCGAGTAGAGTCATAAAATCACCGGTTGCCATAGATAAGGCCTCATTGGAATTTCCTGCTATTCCTTTATTTTCTGTCAGTAATTTTACTTTAATCCTTTTATCTTTATTTTGATAATTCTCTAATATGTTTTTTACATAATGTTCCATGCTACTCCCATCTGCAATGCATAGTTCCCATTTGGAGTAAGTTTGATTTAATACTGATTCTATCATATCAATAAGAAATTGCTTTGGCGTATTATATGTAGGGGTTATAATACTTATTTTTGGTTCATGACTAAATTTATATGTTTTTTGTTTTTTTAATTCATTTTTATCAGGTTCATTTTTATCTGACCAGAGATTTTTTTTTATTATTCCTGTACTTACTTCGTTAAAAAATCCTTTATTTGTTATTACTTTAATCTTCATATTATATTCTTTTATATCCTTCTGAAGATTTTTAATAGATTTTGATAAATA
>JBEHWP010001107.1:0-1862 GCA_040217665.1 Vulcanimicrobiota bacterium | reverse complement strand
TGCTTCTCCGTCGCCGGGATAAGTTAGCAGATGTCTTTTAAAGAGAGAAATAGCCCTGGAATAATCTCTCAAATTATAATAATAAAGTGCTCTTTTTTTTAAACCTTCCGGTTCAACAGGTAAGAATTCATTCTGAACAGGAATTTTATTATCACTTGAACTGGGAACAGGCAATATGCCGGTTAAATAAACTGCATTTATTATGATAACCAGAACAATGCTGACTAAAAACAATAGAAAAAAAGATGATTTTAGAAAAAATCCATCTTCAGAACTTTTTGTTACATGTTCTTTCATATTAGAACCGTGAGAATCGTTATGCAAGCACAGATTCTCTTTCAACAAATAATTCGTTGTAACCGCATAACTTTTAACAGGTTTTAAAGTTTCAGTGAAGGAAATGGAATTACCTTTAAACATATTTTTTTCCGGAGACAGAACAGTTAAAATATCTTCCAGGCTTGTATAACTTTCAACTTCTGAAATATCTTTATCTGATGAAAGAAGGTAAGATAACATCATACCTGTTAATGCAAAATCATTGTCAATCTTTTTTTTATAAATGCCTTCAAGAAATTTTGTACTGAATATTTTATTAACAGTACTTTCCTCAGATATGGAATAATCTAAAAATTTTACCATGCCCATAGAATCAATAAAAATATTTTCAGGCTTAAATTCAATAAAAATATTAAAGACAGGATGTTTCTGAAAATAAATAGAAGTCTGAACCATCTGAAAAATAAATTCTTTTATCGCTTCTTCATTTAAAAAATAGCTTGATGAGTTATCAATCATAGACGCCAGGCTCTTACCATAAATATATTCAAATACAAAATAATATTTCTCGTCACAGGAGAAAAAATCTACAAGAGAAGGTAAAGATATATAATCTATCCGTGCTATAATCCCGGCTTTAACCTGAAGCTCTTTAGAAAACTGTATTTTTTGTTCTTCTTTTACATATTGAGAAAAAATTTCTTTTATAATCCACTGCTTCCCGGGTAAATTAAGATCTACTGCCGTATAAACGGCTTTCTTTACGCCTATTTTTATTATTTCCAGAATCTTATAACGATTATTTAATATTTGACCTTTCTCCAGCAATTTCTATTAACTCCTTTATATAGATATAACACCTGCAGGCTGGAACATATGATTTTTTATATTTATAAGAAGCATATCTTTCTGAACAGCCCCTGTTTTATCAAAGGCAGTAACACCTGTAACTCCTATAAAAGGAGGTCTTTTCCATCCAAGAGAAGATAAATAATTTTTTATATCTTCCCTTTTTAGACCGCCTTCTGAAATAGCTTTAGCCATTAACAATGTAGCATCATAAGAAATTGCATTTAACTGATTGGGAATAGCACCACCGAAATTATCCGTAAAAAATTTAATAAATTTTTGAGCATTTACATCATTTGTTCCTGCATTAAAAAGAGTGGCAAAGATTATTCCCTGAAACATTTCTTCTTCAGAATCTATTAAAAATATCTGAGAACCTGTAATGAGGCACTGAACAGAGAGATGATTTTTCTGTAATGTATTGCATATCGATTTTATGTTTTCTATATCTCCTGCTATAACTATGAGTTCAGGCTTTAAATTACTTACTTCTAAAGCAATATCAGTATTTTGATGGTTAAACGAAATAACTTTAATTATCTCTCCTCCCAGGTTAATTGTTTCACTTTTGTATAAATTGATAAAATCATAGTCGGTGCCATCATAAATTAAAACTATTCGTTTATAACCTCTTTCAATTATTGAATATTTTGCAAGCATTTTTGCCTGTAATGGTTCTGAATTTGATATGCAGTAGCCGCCGCATGTATAATTATTTTTCAAAGAGCAAGGTA
>JBEHWP010001106.1:0-1864 GCA_040217665.1 Vulcanimicrobiota bacterium | reverse complement strand
TATTACAGCACAAGAGGTTGCTATATGGGAAAAAGATAGAAATGATAGAAAAGTCAAAATTGATTGGAGATTTAGAACTAAAGACGCCAGAATTAAACTTAAGAGGCTTTATCCATCTTAATTATAGTGGCTGTCTACTAGCTTTCTGAAGGCTCGAGCACAGGGACACCTGGCAGCCTGTGAATCCAATATAAAAAATCTGGCTACTGCTCTTGAGATGTATGCTACAGATCATACAGGAACCTATCCGGAATCCCTTGATGATCTTACAAAAATCGGTGTAAATGAAAGAGGTGTATCAGTGGGGCCCTATATGAAAACAATTCCTGTATGCCCTGCTTCCGGATTACCTTCTTCTTATGGTTATAAATCTGCGTCTGTACCGGATAATTTCACTATATGGTGTAAATGTGATCATGCACATAAAGCAGCAGGAGAACCTGATGGTTACCCACAGTATCACCCCGGGCAGGGTATGCTCCTGGGGAATCGTCCTGACTGGTTAGCTCCCCCGGAATCGTAAAATGCCTGTTCATAGGATTGACCTCTATAAAATCAAAAAGCCTGTCCTTTTCAGGACAGGCTTTTTTAGACAAACTATTCGGTTCTTTTTATAATATGCCACCCGTCTGTAAGATGTACCGGTTCACTTATCCCTCCTGTTTCAAGGGAAAAAGCAGCTTTTTCAAATGGGGCTGCCATATCGCCCCGTTTAATTTTGCCGAGATTTCCTCCTTTGTTTTTTGTGGAACATTGGGATTTTTCCTTTGCAATCTTATTGAAATCCCCGCCTTTTTTCAGTTCCGCCTCTATTTTATTTGCTTCTTCCTGTGTGTTTACAAGTATATGACTGACTTTGATTTCTAACGGAGGTACTTTAATTACAAGGTCGGGCGAAATTCTCTGCATAATATGCCACCCATATTCTGTTTTAACCGGTTCGCCGAATTCATCTATTTTAAGAGTAAAAGCTACATTTTCAATAGGTTTGGCAAGAGTTCCCTTCTCAACCATTCCAAGGTCTCCTCCGAGCTGTTTGGAAGGACATAGAGATTTCTCCACAGCGACTTCTGAAAAATCATGTCCTTCTTTTAATTCCTTGAGTAATTCTTTCGCTTCTTCTTCTTTTTCTACGAGTATATGACGAATTCTGATTTTTTCACTTTCAGGAACTTCTATTTTCATACCGGGATCAATTCTCTGTATGACATGAAAGCCATACTCAGACTTTACGGGCTCACTTATTTCGTTCATTTTGAGTTTAAAAGCTGCTTCTTTAACAGGACCGGAAAGATTGCCATTATATTTGAGAATACCGAGGTCTCCTCCCGATTTCCTGGAAGGGCATGCAGATTTTTCAACGGCGAGTTCGGTAAAATCTTTTCCTTCTTTTAGTTCCTTTATAATTTCATCTGCTTCTTCTTTATTTTCCACAAGTATATGCCTTATCCTGACAGGTGAGGGCGTAGGAGGCACCGCTGTGGGCGTAGGGGGAGGCGGAGGAAGTCTCTCTATTATTTCCCAGCCGAGTTCTGTTTCTACCGGTTCACTTGTTTCATTAACTTTAAGCCCGGAAGCTGCTTCTTCAAATTTCTTATCCTTTGTCCCTTTTTCAAATGGCTCCAGTTTGCCTCCGTTTACTTTTGAAGGGCATTTGGAATATTTACCTGCAAGCTTCTCAAAAGGTTCTTTTCCTTCTTTTAATTCTTTCAGTATCTCTTCAGCCTTTTCTTTGCTGTCTACCTGTATGTGCCTTACATAGATTAATTTTTCACTTTCCGAAGCCCCTGCTTCATCTTTCTTACAGCCTGTAATAAAAGGCACCATCATACATAAAATAATAAGAATACTGAATTTCATCCTA
>JBEHWP010001105.1:0-1872 GCA_040217665.1 Vulcanimicrobiota bacterium | reverse complement strand
CTGACTAAAACCATCAGGGAAATTCTCTCAGTCTTTAAAGGGTGATATGGTGAAATTAAGTTTTATATTCTATCTTTTGCTACTGGTGATATGTATTCCATCTTTTATATACGGCCAGGAACTTGCTTCGGTAAGACCAAGAACAGATGAAGATCATATTGCGGAAGACATATATGTAAGAGAACAACCTGTAATGACCATTCATCAGGAAAGTTCCTATGACCCCCGGGCAAGAGCTCAGGCTATTGCAGATAAATTAAACTCTATCTATTCAAAGGGAATTTCTACAGATAAAATATATTATAAAAAAGAAATAAAAAAGATAAAGGAAAATGGAAAGGAAAAAGAAAAACCTGCCGGTGTAAGTATCTACTGGGGACAGGAAAAACTTATTACTATTACTGATTTGCAGGGTAAATTAAATAATTCAGGTAATGAAGAACTGGCAGCCAGATGGGTAGGAAACCTGCAGAAAGCTTTTTCTTCTCCACCGACTCTCAAGGTATTTCCCTCACAGATTCTTCTTGCACCGGGAGAAAAAAGTGATATAAAAATCCTGGGTACATCAACAGGTAAACTTACATGGAAAATAAACACGCAAAATATTATAGAAATAAAAGAAACAGATATGAGAGACAGACTGGTTGTCAGAGGTATTAATAAAGGAGACAGCACCGTAGAATTCGAAAAGGAAGGAGTTAAAATTAAGATAACTGTTTCAGTCAGGGAAAATTGTGTCGAATTTTCTACTCCGAATACTATTTCCGTGAGCGGCACACCATGCCAGCCTGATGTTATAAGAGATGCAGTCATAAAAGAACTGACCCGTTCTATTTCTCTGAAGTCAGGGGCAAGGTTATCTATAGATCCATTTAATATAAACCCTTCTCCCCTTTCTTCCGGTAAAGAATTAAACCTTCTCGTTCCTGTCAGGATAGAAGGAGACGGTATTGTAGCTATGGAAAGATTTTTACCTCTGAAGGTCAGGCATCAGGAAGAGAAATTCAAAAAACCTGTTTCACTTTTCGTAAGTGACAGTCCGGAAAAGATCGTAAAAGACGGTATAATGTTTTCCCATATCGTGTCAGGCGCCTCACCTGCAAGGCTTTTATATTATCACCAGAATGGCTCTGAACAGGATAAATATCTTATAATAGATCTGTTCAACCCTTATAAAACAGCATGCACCATATGGTTTATAAGCGGTACAGGAGGGCCGAATCCTCAGGAAGCATTTGTAGGACATGTGGCAACAGCCAGGTTTATGAGAAACTGTCTCTATAATTCAGGCCAGTTTTTTACCATACCACCGGAAGAAAGAGTGGTTGTATACATGCAGAAAATGGCTCCCAAGGAAATACTTACAGGCCTTTTCCATATCCAGTCTCCCCTGTCATCATTTCTGGAACTTACAATAAGAGCCGAGTCAAAACCTTCAGGCCAGATTACGAAAGAAATTCTGCAGAGAGACTCTGACTCAACTCATTGCAGAGGCGTTTATCCCGAACCTTTTGTAAATATAAATGAAACATACATTACAGGAGAACCGGAAAAATCTATATACATAGGAAAAAGTCCATTTCTTGATTCTGTGGATGAAGGAGGCCCCCTTTACGGGAATTACGGAGTTTTATACGATATGAACATTACGATAAAAAATCCCTCTTCCAATGTAAAAGAAGTGGAAATGAGCTTTACATCCCAGGGAGGTATAGCACAGGGTACTTTTCTTATAGACGGTCGTATGATAGAGACTCCCATAGTCAAATCTTCGGAACATGTCTCTTTAGCCACTCTGTTTCTTAAAGGCCGAGAAGAAAGGGTAATTCATGTGAACACTATTCCGCAGGGAGGCTCTCACTATCCTGTAAG
>JBEHWP010001104.1:0-1881 GCA_040217665.1 Vulcanimicrobiota bacterium | reverse complement strand
AGATTTTATCGTAACAGGTGAAGGTGATGTAACGGTTGTGGAACTGTTAGATGCCATAGAAGGCAGAAGAAACTTCACAGATGTAAAAGGTATAGTGTTTAAAAGTGACGGCAACGTTATTGTTACACAGGAAAGAGAAAGAATAAAGGAGCTTGACTCACTTCCGCCTGCAGCATATCATCATATAAACCTTTCATTTTATGACAGTCTTTATCTGTCATGGAGCAGAGGATGTCCCTATAGATGCACCTTCTGTGACCAGGGCAGTTTCTGGAAAGGAAAACTTGTTAATAGAAGTTTTCAGAATGTCTTTTCCGAACTTGATGGCCTGTCAGAATTGAAATCTTACTGTGAGATTACTTTTGCCGATAATATATTCTGTCATAATAAAGAAGATTTTAAGAGGTTTTTTGAAGAATATAAAAAGAGAAATTATAGTTTTAAATTCAATATGTGCAGAAGACTCGATGATATAGATGATGACATACTTGACATGGCAGGAGAACTCAACTGTGAGGTGGTTTTTTTCGGAGTGGAGTCAGGAAGTTCTTATGTACTTGAAGAGATAAAGAAAAATATTCATGTCGATATAAGAGAAATCCTGTTAAAAACAGCAGATAAAATACCTGTGTCTGCGGCAAGTTTTATCTTTAATTTCCCTTTTGAAACAATATATGATTTCCTTGATACAATGAATTTTATTCTGAATCTGTTCCTTACAAAGACAGAGAACTATCTTCATATTCATCTTCATTACCTTATTCCCATAGCAGGAACTGAAATATACAGAAAATACGGAAATAAACTCCTCTACAGAGAATTCGAAAATATCCTTACATCAGGGAGAAACATGGAGGAATATGAACATTATAATCTTGAAGAAAATAAGAAAAATTTAACATTTCCCCCTTTAATCGAAAAAAAGAGTAACTATGACAGTAACATAAAAGAACTTGTAAAAAAATATGGTGATACTTTTATCTCATATTATATATATGAATCTGTTGACAGGGAAACAAAGGAAAAATTTCTCAAATGTTTCAGAAGATCCCTCAGAACCGGTATAATGGATTATTTCTTCAAACACAGCAGATACAGTATTTTTATGGGCAGAGAGAAATTTTATATCCTGTCAGAACCTTCTTCCGAACGTGATAACGCCATATATGTCAGAGTGGACAAGAACAATATAGACGGTTTGGCTGAATTTCTATCTCATAAAAACAAAAAGAATTTCTTTATTTACCATGATGGTCTTTCTGAAGATGAAATTAATAAATTAAAACATTCACTGGAAGGATTTAACTATATGCTCTTAAAACCTTTCCATGACAAAATTACCTGTAAAGAATGTCCTTTACTCTTTTCTGTAGAACATGATAAAATAGTTTTCTGCGGAGGAAAAGGAGGCAGGTATTTTAATTTTTATTCTTCCAGGGAAGAAATTTATAAGGAATTTTTGAAAAGAGGAATGTCAGGGTGCTGTTTGAGTCGTAATGCGTAACGCGTAACGCGTGACGGGAAGAGACAAAATCACAGATTATCCGGTCTCGTATTCGCCGTCAGCACTTAGGACCTGTCAGGAAATAACTACATCTTACAAGAAACTACAAAATGTGTCTTAATATAAACCTGGTATGATGCCATTTATAACAGAAATAGACGAAGGCGATATTTTTTTGCGTAAGAGCACCACGCAGAGATTTAACTGGTGCCATATTTACCGCTGGTACCACTTATTACCGCAACAGGTAAATTGGTACCCAAAAAATATGGAACACGCTCCTGTCCCTGTCCGGGCTCTGGAGGAAAAGATATGCCGTATTAAAAGAGAGTTATAAATTATATAGACGCAAAATATTAACAGTCTGCAAAACCAGT
>JBEHWP010001103.1:0-1882 GCA_040217665.1 Vulcanimicrobiota bacterium | reverse complement strand
TTCAGATTTTCCGTTCCTCTTTACGGGAATATTTTATTGAACGGCATAGCAGACAGGGTGGACCTCTATGAAAACAACGGACAGATTGAGGTATTTATTATAGAATATAAGACAGATACAGTCAGAAATATTAATGATATAAAAGAAAAAATCGATTTTTACAGGAAACAGCTTTACAGTTATATGTATGCCCTCGGGAAGATGACCTTCAGAGAAGGGTTTAAGACAGAAGTAAAAAAATCTTATATATATATCCTCCAGAGAGGCCTTTATGAAGAGATTGAGAAAGATGACAGAGGGATTGAAGAGTTAAGGGAAGAACTTGTAAAATCGTCGGGACTTCTTCTGGGAAGAGAAGATTTCAACGAGTATAAGTGTAATGTTTCAGGCATGTGTCCCATGTGTGACTATAAAACACTGTGTGACAGACTGGGATTTATTGGCGCTCCCGGTGCTTTGGTGAAGGATTGAAAACAGGATTATTCAGGGCAGATATATGGTCGTCAGGGAAAATTTCTTTTATGCAAAAGCCCTTGATGGCACTTCGATATAGCTGTCAGCCTTTTCTATATTATTATGAATGGCAAAGAATTGTCTTTCTATTTCCTTAAGGAGAATGTAAGTTTTTTTGTGTAAATTCGTCATGAAAAAAAGCTCTAATAGATAGTTATACAAAATTATGGCAGATTCATTTTTTTTATACAATGACTCATTTATAAAATCTCCAGATTATATTATACAAAAAAAAGAACTTTTGCAAATTTTATATAAAATTGCAAAAGTTCTGATTAAATTATTTGCCTGCCTCAGGATCTAACAGATCCATGGAAGAATAGAGCTCAGAATAAAATTTCTTTGTATCTTCCGTATGGGCTTTTTCCTCTTCTGCAAATTTTTTCAGTTCATCTATACTGTTAAAGAGCATATTATCTTCACCGGGCATCGGCACCTTCATTAAGACCACTCCATCTTCTGTTGGTTCCCATTGTAACATTGTCGGAGGAGGCCCTTCTATTTTTCCATCTTCCCTGACATTATATTTGATACCAAGATATTCTGATTGGTTTTTACCTATTTGCATATTCATACTCCTTTATAATTTTTAATTTATGTGATAACGGTCATGATTGTGGCAGTCATAAATAACTATGAGAATTTGCTTTCTAGTCAGACATCTGACGTTATCATTCTCATATAAATATATCAATTAGACAGGAAAACAGCAATAATTTTATGTTAAAAATTTGTTAACTTTACTTCATATAGTTTAATATTTTAATTTATACCACATTCTATGAAGTAAGCTTATAATGATCTATCGAGTAAGAAGGGGTGATTACCCACTGTCCTCTCATTCCACCGTACGTATCTGAAGGTATACGGCGGTTTACAAAGATTTACGAAGTTCAGTATATAGTTTAGTAAGACTTATGAGTCCATGATTATTCCAATAATCATTATTTAGAGCCGGCTCTCCCTTTATATCTATCTGATTGACGACAAACGTTTTTAACACTTTGTCTTTAAGACAGAAAGCCCTGACATACCATTCATAATCATAGACCATAAGGGAATAAGGTACTATTTCTCTTTTTTCTGATTGTTTTTCTCTGGTTTTTACATAATTTATGACCAGTTTCTTTCTGTCTTTGCCGATCATGGCATCATTAATCTTATCGAGTAAATCCGATAACCTGCTTCTTGTTTTCGGAGCAGAAAGGTAAACAGGTTTTTCTCTTCTTTTTTTTAACTTAACGACCCCAGAATTCTCCACCTATAGCGTCCACAGCTTAGGTGGAGATGAATGGGGAGTCCTTTCTATGATTGGATTTATTCTCTATATAAATATAATTATTATTTCTGCATATAAACTTTATTTTTC
>JBEHWP010001102.1:0-1884 GCA_040217665.1 Vulcanimicrobiota bacterium | reverse complement strand
GATTGACTTTACTTCTATAAAAAAATGGTTTCTCAACAGATATTTATGGTCAGGCCATAGAAATAAATTAAATGCAGAACAATTACATAATTTAGAAAAAGCAAAAGAATCTTTTTCTTTATTGGATCCATCGGTAAGATTTTACGATGTTACCCCTGAAACAAATGATATTTTAGTGGAAACACCTACGGGAATAATAAATTTCGAAAATTTATCTGCCGGATATAAATCTGCCCTTGCTATACCGTTGGGTTTAATAGTGGAAATTGAATACAGGTTTAAAAAACCTCAGATAAAAGTACAGGATTTTGAAGGAATAATTCTTATTGATGAAATTGATTTACATTTACATGCAGAATTTCAGGTTAAAATTTATAATGCTATAAAAGAAATTATCCCGAAGGCACAGGTCATTACAACCACCCACAGCCCCCATCTTATTCAGGTCGCCTCCCCTCAGGAATTGACTGTTTTAGAAATAGATTATAAAAATAACGGTATAAAGAAGAAATGTCTGGATAATAACATCAGTTACAGCGGCTGGTCTTTAGAAGATATTTTAACACATATAATGGGTCTGAAAGATACCAGAACACCGGAATACCGCAGAAAAATCAAGCAATTTGACAGTTGTATAGATAAACAGGATATAGAAGGAGCAGAAGCAGCATATTACGATCTGGCTAAAATACTTAATCCTGAAGACAATTTAAAAAAATTATTAAGAATTCAACTGGCAGGTATAGGGGGAAAAGTGAATGATCAAATTAACCAGACCTCCTGCCCCTGAAGAATTAACAGAAGAAAAAATTGCTGAATTGACAGAAGAATTTAAAAGAAGCGGTAAAAGGGTGTGGGCCGAAAATTATATAAAAGAAGCACTGCTGGCAATAAGCAATAATAAATGCTGTTACTGTGAATGCAGGCTGGAAGTAAATTCCGAATATATGGAGATAGAACATTTTCATCCTAAAAGTAAATATCCTGACAGAGTAGTTATGTGGGATAATTTACTGCCCTGCTGCAAGAGATGTAACAGCAGCAAAAGCGATCATGATACATATAAAGAACCTGTAATTAATCCTGCCGAAATAAATCCGAAAGATCATTTAAGACTGGAAGACTATCGTTATAAACCTAAAACGCCACTGGGAGAAAAAACAATAGAGGTTGTATATCTTAATGACACCGATAGATTAGGAAAAGAGAGATGGAAAACGGGAGAAGCAGTTCAAAATAGTATAGAAGATTTGCTGGCTTTAGCCATAGAATATGAATCGTCTAAATCTGCCAGAACCAGAAATCGCGTAACAAGAGGTCTTAAACAGATACAGGAAGATTGTTTACCGTCATCTCAATATTGTGCCACAGCAGGATCTATACTTTTAAAAGATGATAATTATTATAAGTTAAAAGATATATTAATAAAATATACTCTATGGGATGATGAATTAAAAGAAAATGAAGCGGTAATAAAAGAATATGCTTTTGATAGATAATTCTGTGAGATCCTTTAAATTAAAACATAAGTTTATTGACATATATTTATGTATAATGAATTATAAATATTTAAATAAGAAATATCCGCAAAAGGTTTATGGACTAATTATTATTTATTAATATGACTGAAGATTATGTAGTGAAAAACAACTTGAATATACCTCCTGAAGAATTGGGCAGACAGGCTGTTGATTCGCTCAGAGGCTACATTTATCAAATTTACCAGAGTATTAACGCCTGGCTTAAAATCAAAGATGATGAGGAACTTCTTCTTGAAGTTGCCGAAGATTATGCAGTTCTTGCCAAAAATGCCTTAACCCGGAAATTGTCAATAATTTGAAACAGATACTCCAAAAAATTCAATCCATATGTTCCCGTGGATAA
>JBEHWP010001101.1:0-1885 GCA_040217665.1 Vulcanimicrobiota bacterium | reverse complement strand
TTCCATTTACGAGCAATCATACAGATCACTGTACAGATAAAGGGTTCAGATTTGAATTTTTCTGTGAAAAATGTCATGACGGTTATATGACAGAATTTAAAACCTTCGGAATAGGAACATTAAATACTTTACTTGATATGGGAGAAAGTCTCTTCGGAGGTTTTTTTCATCAGGCAAGCAGTCTGGCCCAGAGGGTTCATTCAGCTTCATGGGAAAGAGCTAAAGACAGCGCATTTTTAGAAGCAGTGGAAGAAGCAAAAAAGCATTTTCACCGGTGTTCCAGATGTGCAAATTACTTCTGTGCCAGATGCTGGAACCCTGATCAGGGGCTCTGCACCCACTGTGCTCCATTTTTAGAACAGGAAATAGAATCTGCAAAAAGACAGGCTGCCATAGAACAGGTTCATGAGAAAGTAAGGAGTAAAACCTATGTAACAGACGAAGACGTAGATATTGATATGCAGGTAACATGTCCCGTATGTAACAGCCCGACAGGAAAAGCAAAATTCTGTCCCAACTGCGGAGCAAAAACAGGTGTAAAAAAAGTCTGTTCCGGATGTAGAGCGGAAATATCTCCTTCAGTAAAATTTTGTCCCGAATGTGGTGCAAAAAATTAAAGGAATTTTACAGGGCTTTATAGAAATTAAATCACGTGATATATTTTATGGGTTTCGGGCCATAAATACAAAGAAAGCCTGACATCCCGGCAGAGAGGTGTATAGATTTGACCTGTTCAACATGTAAAATAGAAAATGAAAATAATTATAAATATTGTTTTCAATGTGGCATGTCTCTAAAAACAGATGATGAATCTGCAGAGAAACTTCTTACAGATGAAGAAGTAAATAACTTATTAAGATTTTCCTATGTATTTGAAATAAATAATCTTGTAGACCAGGCTATAGAAGCATGCATTACAATTGCAGAGGTACACCCTGAATGGGCAGATGTGCATTTTAAACTTGCCAGGGCATATGAAGCAAAAGGTTTTCATGGTAAAGCTATTTCTGAATATAAAAAAGCTATAGCTATAAACCCTGACTATCTAGACGCATGCAGGTGTCTTGGAGAACTGTACAGCGATGAAGGATTTTACAATGAAGCTATCGAGCAGTTCAATGTTGTATTGAATACAAAAGTAAAATTTGATTATGCCGATATACACAGACATAAAGGGTTTGCCCTGGAAAAAATCGGTAAAGAAGAACAGGCAATAGAAGAATATAAAAAAGCCCTTGAAATCAATCCTTATTACAGTGAAGCGAATTTTAATATGGCAAAAATTTGTTACAGAAAAAAATCCTTTAATGAAGCCCTGGAATATACATCAAGAGCTTTAAAAAGAGTGCCTGGAAATAAAAAATTAACAGACCTGGAAAAGGAAATCAAAAAAAAATTAGTATAATCCTGCCGGAGATTTAGAATATGGAAAGAGATCCTTATAAAGTTTTAGCTATACCCCCTTTATCTTCTGAAAATGAAATAGAGAAAGCTTACCGCAAAAAAACCAGGATGTACAATCCGGAGGTACATACCGGAGCAAAGCAGTGGGCTGAAAGAAAATTAAAAGAAGTTACAGAGGCATATAACATATTAAATAGTCCTGCCAGAAGGAAAGAATATGATATGTCTCCCCATTTTCATCTCAGAAGAATCAGGAAAATACATGGAAAAACTACCAAAAAAGTCTCTACAGATTTCCTGACGGAAAGCAAACCTACCTTCAAGGAATCCAGTTCTCTGCTGGACAGGATAAAATCCATATTTTATAAACCTCCAGAACCGGAAAAAATTGTTAACTACAATCCCAAAGAAGCAGATATGCATTTCGCTCTCGGCATATCACTCTGTGATAATATAAAATTCATAGAACAGGCGCCGAATG
>JBEHWP010001100.1:0-1886 GCA_040217665.1 Vulcanimicrobiota bacterium | reverse complement strand
TCAATAGCTTTCATACCTGCTGTATCAGAAAAAGAATGTTCAATATTTAGGTATATAAAATCCCTGTAGTAGGTTTCAATATCATTAAGATAGCTTTTTGAACATGGAATATGATAATCTACGGCAGAAAAAATATTATTACGCAGAATTCCGTCAAAATGCATATAAATAACTATATCATCTGCACCTATAGTTTTAGAACCTGTATAAAATCCTCTTTTCAGCATATCCTTAAAATAGAACGATCCTCTTAAAGGAAGTATTATATCTGATTCTGCGCCTGAGAAAAGCCACAGATAGTTTAAATCAGGTCTTCTGTCAAGCCTTACAATAGATTCAATTAAGAAAGAAATTGTTTTTGCTTTTTTTACATCGTTACAGCTTAATTTCTCACTGCTGTTATTATAAGCTGTCCCTAATATAATAGTTTTATTTGTATCTGTTAAAGAAGGAGCGAACATGACGAATAGACGTTCTCCGTTTACATATTCGTCGCCATCTCTTATTAAATCTTCCGGCAAATTTATTACGGTCAGAAGGAGATTATGTTCATCGGAAATTTCTCTTAAAAATTTTTCCAGATATAATTCTCCGTATTTAAGCAACATATCTTCATGAGAAATATTTTCTTTTTTTATTGAATAAAACTCTGAAATAAGATCCAGATTTTTTTTCAATTTACTTCCTGCCTGAATGCCATGATCTTTAACAACAATATTGTAATAGTAATTTTGTTTTATTTCCGGAGACACATAGAGTTCCGGAATTGTTTTATATATATTTCTTGAATAGGTAAGCCAGTCATCGTCTTTGACCATTGAAAGAAATTTTTTCTTATTTCCATCTGAAATATTATGCCACAGGATATCTCTGTAACATTTACCATAAGGCACACAGTTAACAGACAATAAATCTCTTAATTCAATTCCGTCAAGACGTAACGGGTGAACAAGACAACCTGTTTTTTTCTCTTCCCTGTCAATAAAACCGGCAAAATAACAGTTATACATTAAAAAAACAGGATCTCTATTATTAATTTTTTCAAGTTCTATGAGATATTCATGTAAAAAAGTAGGATTTACTGTTTTAAGATCAGGAAAAAAAGATTGAAAAGACCTGGTATTGATAGCTAAAAATTCTGTAATAATATCGTCATGTTCATAAAGGTTAATACAGCACCCTGCACAGCTGTGTCCTTCCATCTGGCACAGTGAAACTTCCGGCAAATATATTTTTTTTCTGTCTCTATATCTTTTTACATACATATTTTAACGAAAACACCTCATAATTCTCCATCTATATTCACAGGTGGGGATAAATAGAATTTCCTTTTATGCTGTATTACAACGAAGTAACATAAAAAATTATTTAAATATATCGGATAGCCAGTTGTGTTTTACGGAAATAGCTCCTTCTTTGCATAGTTCCTGACAACAGAAGCATCTTATACAGTTTCTATAATCTATAAAAATTTTATTGTTTTTTATAGTAATAGTGCGAGCGGGACATATTTCCATGCAGAGTTTACATGCTGTACATTTACTGTGATCAATTGAAGGCTTTGTAGCAAAAATATCTTTCAGAGGACCGAATATAAAAGAAGGTATTCTGAATTCCAGGCTGGAGAGAGGGACTTTTTTAAAATCTACAATATTAAGGGATGAAAGATTTTCACCAAAAAATTTTATATCATTTATGTCTGTTGTTCCGATGCCTTTATCTCTTGCGGCACGAAAAGTCAAAAATTTTTCCTGCTCATAATTTACCAGTCGCGATATTATCAGGTCGGAAGCGACTGCATCCCTTGAGGCAAGTATTACTCCGAGTTTTCTGGGGCTTCCCCACTGGGGGCCATTTCCTTCCATACCTGTTATACCATCTGTAAT
>JBEHWP010001099.1:0-1888 GCA_040217665.1 Vulcanimicrobiota bacterium | reverse complement strand
GGGGAAAATAGTAAACAGAAGGGATATTATGCTTTCTGGCAAATCTGGCAAGGGGCATATTAAAACTTGGAAAATCTATTAATACGATCAAATCTATTTTATGTTTTAATATATATCTTTTTAATCTCTCAAAAACCCATAGCAATCGGGGAATTTTAACAGAAGCTTCAAGTAAACCTACAGCACTCCATTGAGAACTATCATGGAGTATTTCTATGCCTGCTTCCTTCATAAGAGAACTGCCAATACCTGTAATCAACAGAGTATGATCAAATTTTCTTAAATCCCCTGCCAGAGCAGCACCGTAAAAATCTCCAGAATGTTCGCCAGATACAATTAAAATCTTTTTAGGCATAAAAAATTTCAATGTTATCAGCTATCAGCCTTTAGTTCTGATAATACAGAAAAACTGAATGCTGATAGCTAAAACATCACATGTCATCCGACTCATCATCAGTGACGTTCTTATTGTCTTTTCTTGTTCTTATCAGTATTCCCTGTCTGGAAGGATTCTCAATAAATGTTAACAACTCTTCTATTTCTTCTGACTTCTTTATTTCTGACTTGATCTTCTCTACTGCCTGAGATAGATTTAAATTTGAATGAAATAAGAAATTATTGGCAATTTTCAAATCTTTTCTTATTTCTGAAGATACCTTCTGACGGCGCAGGCCATGAACATTTATACTGTAAACACTGGCAGGCTGACCGTCTACCATCATAAATGGAACTACATCCTGAACCAGCTTGGTATATCCTCCTACCATGGCCATTTTTCCGATACGAACAAACTGATGTACTCCTACAAAACCACCAAGAACAGCTTTATGCCCTACCTTAACATGTCCGGAAAGCCCGACTGAATTTGCAATAACAACGTCATCTCCGACAACACAATCATGGGCAACATGAACATAAGCCATAAGAAATGAACCACTGCCTATAACAGTGCTGTGTTCAGGTGTCGTAGGACGGTTAACAGTAACATATTCGCGAAGTACAGTGTTATTACCAATAACAACATAACTCCTGTCACCTTTATATTTCAAATCCTGAGGGGCAGAACCAATAACAGCCCCTGTATAAATTCTGCATTCACTGCCTATTTCAGTCCATCCTTTAACATGAACAAAAGGTCCGATAACAGTATTATTTCCTATTTTAACATTATCACCAATAATACTATAAGGTCCAATTTCCACACCGGACCCGATAATTGCTTCTGGCGAAACTATTGCTCTTTTATCTATTTTCATAACAATCACAACTGAGGAAGCTCTATCTACCTGTTTATCAAAACAGCACTGTACCGATAGAATATCCCTATCTCACAGCCTCCTTTATAAAATAATTAATGACAGTCTTTATGTAAATCTAAAAAACTCTTATCCACTCTTAAATTGGTCATTTCCATATTTTCCAGTATTTTATGGGCAAGGGTAAGGGCATTACTTGCTTCGTCACCCGAAACTATAGGCTTTTTTCCTTCAGTAATACATTGTATGAAATGATTCAATTCAAGTCTTAAAGGCTCTTCTTTACTGATAAAAGGTTTTTCAAGGAGAAATTTCCTCTGATATCGCGTACTGTTTTTATCAAAAACATATTTTGAAGATAACTGACGTCGAAAGGTTATATTTTGATCTATATAATCTACGGAAACAAAGGCATCTTCCAGTGTAACTTCAAGTTTTCTTACCCTTTCTGCCGTAACTCTGCTTGACGCCAGGGTAGCGAGACATCCGTTTTCAAACACCAGTTGAGCTACAGCTATATCTTCAAAATCAGAATAAACTGAAGAACCCATAGCATTAACTTTCTTCACAGATGATTTTACAAGACTCAGTATAATATCAATATCATGAATCATAAGTTCAAGGACAACACC
>JBEHWP010001098.1:0-1888 GCA_040217665.1 Vulcanimicrobiota bacterium | reverse complement strand
TGCGACTGGGAATTAGTTAATTTAACAAAATTAATTAATACTGAGAAGGATAAGGTTAGCTTCTGGCTAACAACGTCGTGTTCCAGAAAACTTATAAGTAGATACTCCTATTTATAGGTTTTTATAGATTTAATTCGACGGATAAACATAGGAATTCTATAGAATTATTTATAAAATATGATTAATGGAGGAAAAACTTATGAAAACCGGCAAAATTATTCTGTTTATTTCCATCATAACATTACTTTTATCTTCAGTACTATATGCAGAAAGCTCTGACGAAATTTCCCTGATGAAGATATGGGAAATTCTCAAAACAAAGGAATTTGTCGATCTCACACATGCTTTCAAACCGGGAATTCCTCACTGGCCGGGTTTCCCTGATGAGAAAAGAGAAATTCTTTACTGGTATGACCCGGGTACTGGTTCACTGGGAAGCGGCTTTTATGCCGAGTATTACTGTCATGCAGGTCAATGGGGAACCCATGTAGACCCTCCCGTTCACTTTGCACGAGGACTTCGCACAGTGGATCAGATTGACGTAAAAGAAATGATTATGCCTCTGGTAGTCATTGATGTTCATAAAAAAGTGGAAGAAAACCCTGACTATACAATAAGTATGGATGATATAAAGGCATGGGAAGAAAAATACGGAGCCATCCCTGAAGGTGCCTTTGTGGCAATGAGAAGTGACTGGTCAAAAAGATGGCCTGATATGAAAGCAATGGAAAATAAAGACTCTGAAGGTATTTCCCATTATCCGGGGTGGAGTATGGAAGTCCTTAAATATCTCTATGAACAGGTTAAGATTACTGCTTCAGGCCATGAAACTACCGATACGGATCCCGGCCTTTCAACCAGCAAAGATGACTATACTCTGGAGACATACATACTTAAACAAAACCATTATCAGATAGAGCTTATTACAAATCTGGATAAGGTGCCTGAGTCAGGAGCGCTTGTAGTGGTAAGTTTTCCAAAACCGGAAGGAGGTTCAGGATTTCCGGCCAGGATTTTTGCCATACTTCCATGACTTATCCCCATTACCCAAGGTCGGGCGGTCTTGGGTAATTTCCGGTGAAAAGATTTTTCTATAATATGTTTAATCACAGAACAAAATCTTTCCACCGGAAAAATAAAAAAATTAACGGACTATACCCACCAGAGGTATAAGAATATTAATCACCAGAACACCTGTTGCAAAAATCACCAGTGATACCCTGTCATAAAGACGGGATAAAGGAACTTCTTCCAGAATATCATATAGATAAAGAGAAATAGTCGATTGCACAACTGTAAGAAAAATGGTTATCATTCCTATGCCGTTTACCATATCCATAAGGGTCATAATTCCGCTGTCAGGAAACAGTGAAGAAGCAATGAGCATATTGGCCACTGCACCGAAGAAACCTCCCACTCCCAGTCCAAAACGGGGATCTACATCTGTTGGCTTTATGAAGAAAGCTAACATGGCAATAGCAGTTGCCGCAAATAATCCCACAAAAATTTTCATATAAGTCCCGAAGCCTGGACGGATATTCCATAATCCGTAAATTATCTGTGAATAAGTATGTCCTTTATCGGCAGAAACTCCCGGTTCACCGAAGTTTGTCTTATAGGTATGGGGCTTCATTACTATTCCTATCTTACTCACTTTATATCCCGGCATTTTCACTCTGGAACTTATCTTTGAATTTTCCGTATCAGGAATATATTCCAGTTCCGTCGAATTAAATCTATAAAAATCTATAATTTTTATAAAAAACGACGTTGTTAGCTATTGGCTAACCTTATCCTTTCCAGTATTAATTCAATTTTACTTGAAATAACTTCCGGTAGCTTTTGAGACATATCACTTAGCACGATACTCATTTGTATCATTAGCCAA
>JBEHWP010001097.1:0-1896 GCA_040217665.1 Vulcanimicrobiota bacterium | reverse complement strand
TAATACCTGTACCTCCAGGAATAAGTGCGGACAGATATACTTACATACCTTCCATAGGATTCTTTTATATTTTATCAGAAGCGTTTGTGTGGATTTATAGAAAAAAAACTAATACCAGGCTGAAAACATTATTAATCATATTATTGATATGTACTATAATAACCCTGTCATTGCTAAGTTATAAAAGAACACTTGTATGGAGGGATAGCATTACATTGTGGAGTGACGTTTTAAAAAACTATCCTGACGTATTGTTAGCATGGAATAATCGCGGTATAGCTTATCTGGAAAAAAATGAGTATGACAGAGCAATTTATGATTTTAACCATAGTATAAAACTCGATCCCGGTAACGGGGAAACCTATTATAATCTTGGTAATGCATATTATAAAAAACAGGAATATGATAAATCACTGAAAAATTTTAATCATGCCCTGAGACTGAATAATTCCCATATAAAAGCATATATAAACAGAGGAAATCTTTATTATAAAACAGGAAATTATGAGCTGGCACTATCTGATTTTAATAAAGCTTTAACACTTGCTCCATATTCATATATAGCTTATACTGCCCGTGGAAATGTTTATTTTGATAAGAAAGAATATAAAAAATCTCTATCAGATTATAATCAATCCTTAAAGATTGCTCCAGATTTTGCAGAAGCTTATAATAACAGAGGTATGCTTTATGGAGTAATTAAAGAATATGATAAAGCTATAGAAGATTTTACTATGGCTGTAACAATTAATCCTGTTTTTATTGAAGCCTATTACAACAGGGCAATAACATGGTCACATAAAAAAGAATATGAAAAAGCACGGGAAGATATAGAAAAAATTCAGAAACTCGGCTACCAGGTAGATAAACAATTCATACAGAAACCTGATAAAGAGTTGACAAAATAGGAGGTACTATCTTTATGGCGGTAAAGTCTATAATATTTGACTCAAAAGCCAGAAATGCTCGCTCTGTATGTTCTTACTGCGGTGATTTTTTTTCAGATGGTGATGAAGTAATCATATGCCCCAATGATAATACACCACATCATAAAGAATGCTGGAAAGAAAATAAAGGATGCAGCAAAGGAGATTTTGAAGATATTCCTCTAAAACCGTTAAAGAACATTTCGCCATGGAAAATATTTAAAACACTTGCTTTTATAAGTTTTGGCATTTTCTCAACCCTTGCCCTTTTATGTGTAATAGCACTCTTTGTTCTGGATCCGAATAAAAACTTAAAACCACCTCCGGAGCCGACATCATATCTGACAGCATATCCGACTCCTCTGCCTTTTCCATCGGAACTATCATTAACAGAACCTGAAGTAACTGCCATATCTGAGATTACAGAACCATCACCGGTTAAAACACCGGATAAGAAAACAGCGGCAGTGAAAACACCGGAAAAAAAACCGGTTCCTGCTAAAACAATAAATCCGGAAGCCCTCAAACCTTTTGAAGAAGAAACGCCGGCGGAACAACAGGGTTATACAGTTGAAAACACAGAAGAATCTGACATACAGAAAAAAGCCGTCCAGATTGCCATGAAACAAATAGGTAAACCTTATATATGGGAGACAACAGGTCCTGATACCTTTGATTGTGCAGGTCTCTGCGGCTATGCTTACTGGAAGGCAGGGGGGGAAAAATGGAATGAATGGCATATATTTTACATATCGGACATGCTGAAATTATGTAATATTCACAGGGATTTTTCAGAAATAAGACCGGGTGATCTGGTAGTTAAAAATAACTATCAATATCTTAAACCTTTTGATATAAGAAATGAAGAAAACGAGCATTATGAAACCCATGCAGAAGGATGGCCTTACGGAGAATCACCTGTTCATGATTATGGCCATATAGGTATGTATGCAGGAGAAGTCAACTACAG
>JBEHWP010001096.1:0-1901 GCA_040217665.1 Vulcanimicrobiota bacterium | reverse complement strand
AAAAAAACTTTCAGACATAACAGGAATTCATTCATAGTGGCACCTCTTTTTTTAATCTTTTTATATATTTTTTATTCTTGTTGGAATTATTCTTTTTTAATATTATATATTATAAAAGAATTAAAATCAAGTATTTTAATAAATTTTACTTGCAAAATATTCCAATTTGATATAAAATATACTTCAGATGAAAGAAAGAAGGTGATTTATATTGGCAGAGAGAGGAAAATATATAAAAAAAAGAAGACATGAATTAAATATAAGCCAGGGAGAACTGGCTAAAAGGATAAAGACTACACAGGCTCAGGTCAGTAAATGGGAAAACGGTCAGTTACCTGCTTTTGATAATATAGAAAAACTATCTGTGGCACTGGATATTCCTCTTCCTGTTTTTATACAGAAAGCAGGTTATGCCGGATGTTCGGAAGGAGAACTTATTTCTTCTTCTACTGGTAAGGGAAATATAAAAGAGCTTGTAAAAGAAGCAGTAAAAGAAATACTGAATGAAAATCAAACCCTTGCCGATAATGTATCCCCTGTTTTTTATACCGATAAGACGGTACGATATCCTGTACTTTCAGGAAGAGCGTCCTGTGGAAATCTATCTGTTATTACTGAAGATATAGTTGATGACTGGATAGATCTTCCTGAGAGCTATAGAGTAAAAGCTGATTTTGTTCTTCAGGCCAGAGGAAATTGTCTGGAACAGGAGAAAATATTTGACGGATATCTGGTTTTTGTTAGAAAACAGGAGTTCTGTAATTCAGGTGACATAGTGGCAGTAAGGGTAGTGGAAAACGGTGAAGGACATGCTATACTCAAAAAAGCCAAAATACTTAACAATGGCGGCATAATATTTACGAGCAGTTCTGGTGATATCATTGAATTAAAAGAAGATATGGAAGTTGTAGGAAAGGCAGTGTACTGGATGCCTGATCCCAGAAATTTCGAATAATTTTATTTTTATTCAGTATAATATAACCAACTGCCATTAATTTTCCCTTCACATGTTACGACATAATAATTTAAGAGTATAGGAATTTTCATTTTTAATGCCGTAAAATAAGGCTTTAGATGAAAATTAAGTAGAAGCAATTTATCTAAATAATTTATGAATTAACTATAATTATGGCATAATGTCTGCAATGATAATATTTCATTATGAAAATACAATTTAATCGCAATTTATTGTTTTATAAATCATTCAGGCGTTTTGTCTGTTTCCCTGCTCTTTATTTTATATATAATTTTAAACTCACAGGTAGAGAAAATCTCCCCGGAGAAGGTCCTGCTTTTATTCTCTCCAAACACTGGGAATGGATAGATCTCTTTGTTATATGTTATGCCAGCAAGATTCCTCTTTATTATGTGGCAAAACAGGAACTTTTTGGAAATATATTCGGTGATTTTCCCGGAACGTGGCTTTTCAGGCTAGGTGAAATACTGAAGGGAATTTTCTGCAGAGGATTATACTGGATGGGGGCTATTCCTTTGAGCAGAGATAATCCAAAGGAAACAGTTACTTCTTTTAAATATATGGAAAAACTTCTGGATGAAAAAGAAATCATCGTTTTTTTCCCTGAAGGCAGAATGATCCGTAATGGTATGGGTGAGGCCAAAAGTGGTCTTATAAAATGGATCATGAAACTTCAGAATAAGAAAAAATGTTTATTCCCTGTTGTTACAATGGGTATTAATTATAAATGGGTTTTCCCGAGAGTTAATATTACATGTAACATATCTCCGCCGGAGTTTTATGATTCCGGTGATCCACTGGTAACAGAAAAAATTATGGAAAAAATAAAAAAATTGAGTAATCTGTAATAGTTATTTTTTGTAAAATTTTCAAAAAAGGGTTGAAAAATAGTTTTAATTCTGCTAATATGCAAAATAAGTTATTT
>JBEHWP010001095.1:0-1910 GCA_040217665.1 Vulcanimicrobiota bacterium | reverse complement strand
ATTTCTCATTTTTATGAACATATGATTTTCAGAGGCACCAATGAAGTAAAAGTGGGAGAGATTAACCGTACAATAGAAAAGTGGGGTGGTACGGTAAATGCCGTTACGTCAAAGGATTATACCCAGTATTATTTTGTAGTTAATAAAAAATATGCCATAGATGCTATGAAATTACTGGCAGAAGGTGTTATAAATACACAGTTTACAGAAATGGATCTGGAAAGAAGCATAGTTCTTGAGGAACTCAGAAGCACTGTAAATAATCCTGAAAACTATGTTTTTGATATGTTTGCAGGTACTCTTATGGAAAAAAATCCTTATAAATGGCCTGTCATAGGTTATGAAGATACTGTTAATGCAATAACAAGAGAAGATTTTATTAAGTATCAGAAGAGTTATTACAGACCGAATAATATGTGTGTTGTTATTGTAGGTGATTTTGAAACAGACAAAATACTTCCTCAGGTCAAGGACATTTTTTCTAAATTTGAAAATGCCACAGTTCCACCTCTTAAAGTATCACTTGATGAACCTCTTTCTGAAGTGCGCAGAGTCCAGGATGATATGGGACTTCCTCAGGCAACAGTTGTTTTTGGGTTTGAAGGTCCTGGAATTTTAGATAATCCTGAAGATATATGTCCTGTCGATGTTATGGCTTTTTTACTTGGCTGGGGACAGAGTTCCAGGTTTGCCAGAGAAGTGAAAGAAGAAAAAAAGCTGGCTGATGAACTGCAGGTTGTTTATCTTACAAGTCGTTATCCCAGCCCTTTTTATGTATGGGCAGTTACTGATAAAAATAAGGTTTCTTTACTTGAAGAGGAACTTAGAGAGCAGTTCAAAAGACTTGCAGAAGAACCTGTAAGCGAAAAAGAATTGAACAGAGCCAGAATTTTACTGGAAAGTAGTTATATCTTCGGAAATGAGACTGCTGACGGTCTTGCCGGAACTTATGGTTATTACGAAATACTTGCCGATAATGTAGATTTTTCAAAAACCTATGTTCAGAATATTCGCAAAGTAACTCAGGAAGATATAATGAGAGTTGCAAAGAAGTATTTCGGATCCGGTAATTATACAATAGCCGTTTTGAAATAATCCTGGCAACCTGTGAAAGGAGTTTTACTGTTGAAAAAAGCATTTTTTATTATAGTTTTTATAATTTTCTCCATGACCTGTTCTTTTGCTATTGAAACGGTGCATAAAGAAATACTTCCGACCGGCATGACTGTTCTTATACAGCCTGTTGATGAGGATATTACTGCTATAGAGGTTTTTGTAAAAACAGGCGTAATGAATGAAGAAAAGGCTCAGGCCGGTATCAGTGGTTTAATTACTCCTTTAATGCTCAGAGGTACAAACACTGTAAGTGCCAGAGATATAAATATGGAAATAGAATCTCTGGGAGGAACAATTCAGGCAATAAGTAACCAGGATTATTCCGAATATTATATTGTAAGCACTTCCGAATATTTTGATACTGATCTCAGAATTATATCAGATATAATACTCCACCCTGCTTTTCTCCAGGAAGAAATAGATAAAGAAAAACAGAATATTCTTCTTGAAATGGAAAAGCAGCAGAACAGACCTTTTTCCAGGTTAAACGATATGTTCAATGCCACACTTTATCAGAGACATCCCTACGGACGTCCTGCTTTAGGTGTGAGGGAGAATATCGAGAAATTTACAAGGGAAGATATAATAAAATTTTATACTGCAAACTATGTACCAAAGAATATTGTTGTATCCATTGCAGGCAAGGTTGATGTTAAATCTGCATTAGAGAAAGTAAAGATAGCTTTTGCCGGTTTACCTGACAGTGAGCCTCCTGCTCTTTATAATCCTGATGAACCGAAACCCCTTCTCTGGCGAGAAGATTACAGAGCCAGCGGCGGTGATGCAGGATGGTT
>JBEHWP010001094.1:0-1912 GCA_040217665.1 Vulcanimicrobiota bacterium | reverse complement strand
GTTATTAACATATTGCATTGGCAATATATTGATTAATCATTTTCTTTAATATCCTAAGCCAGCGTTAAATAAATTACTTTTCCTATCCTGCATTTTTAGATTATCTTTATCTTCCTATTAAAGAGGCTCCTTCTTAATGATTGAGATAATAGAAATATCGGTTAATTTTCTCTCAAAACTCAGGGGAAGATCTGTAATGCTTTACCCTTCCTCATGCCACTTCAGGGAGGGATTAAACAGTCTGCCTTATGATTACATTATCCTTAATAATAAGGAGATTAGTGACCTTTACCACAAGCCGGGATCTATTCAACTTATCGGCAATAAGATAATTACTATTCCTTACGATAATGAAAGAACCCTGCGTTTACTAATAGATGCGGGAATAAAGATAAGTTGCTTTGTTGGTATTCAAGATGGATGCGTTGATGGCGGAAACCATGAATGTGTAAATAGTTTTACTTTCTTTTCCAGGCTTAGTCCAATATTACCTGAGACGTCATTATACATTACAAATCATTATTTCACTAAAGGCAGTCCTTTAAAAAGAAAGATTCCGTTCAGTTTTCTCAGGCAAAAGCCCGGGGCGCTGTCTTTTAATCCTCTTCTTCTTTCTGATTATTGCGAGGGTTTGGATGAAATATTTGTTTTCAAGGTGAAGAAAACAGATCCTTTTACCATCACGCATAAAGTCGGTAAAATAAACGTCTGCGTTCATCATCTTTCAATCTGGGAGATGGCAAATATGATGCACGGTATCATAATTCCCGATTATCCAATAAAAGTAAATAACAATTTCCTGGACCCGGAAACCAGACAAAAATGTCTGTCCCAGGCCAGGGGATATTCTGATATGCTGAACTGGGCATTAAAGAACAAGTACCGTACAATCGGATCTGTGCCATTTATGAGCGATAGTATCATGTCTGATACTATCCTCAGGAAAATCAAGTGTTGGAATGGCTCTTACCCAAGGGATATCCATTTTTTTCATTTGCTAAAATCCGAAATGGATTTATTCAGAAAAGCCTTGATCGGGATGGAACTAGTAAAATAATATCATGAGAGCTCCAAAACAAATTGAACACATTCTGACTGTGACTGGTAAGCCTGAACGACTACGGTTGTTTAAACGGATAGCATACATAAGCCCTAAGAATCCTCTGTATTTCCCCAATATACTTCCGGTGGATGATTATGGGGATAAAGAACTATGGTTTCTTGCCTGTAAACTTAATTTTGGCGTCAGCAGGGTTCCGGGACATGCAAGAGTTCTGGATGAGGAAGATGGTAGAGTGGTATATGCATTTCGCACAGATAGAAATTGTAATCTAAACTTTATGCCATTCAGTTTCCCTGATTTAAATTTCGAGCTTTATCTGCCTTCAGCGGATAAGTATTTAGTTTTAGAAAAGGAGCTTTTTCAGATCAACAATTATATCTATAAACATTCAAAACCATCAATTCCGGAAGAATTAATCCATTTATTGAAAACAGCGAAAAGGAAATCAGTTGCTCTTGTCATTAATCATTGTTTGGGAAATTTTGATCCGGATTTTCTTCCAAACGATTTAATAATTTATATCGGGACTGATTTCGGTTATCCCTTTAAAACCATAATGAATGAGAAGGTGATCAGAATCAAAGCTGAGCCCGCATCTATTCTTCGCTGGCTCTCTGAATTTAATTTAAAGCTTAATTGTCTTATTGATATAGACGAGTACTGTCATCGGGATAGTTTTTTTCAAATGTTAAGCCCACTGCTCTCTGATGAATCCTGGTATTTTTCCAACCGGTTATATGAAGTTAATCTCAAGGAACTTTCTGACAATATAAATTCAAATAATTATGGATTTCCGGCCCTTAATTTTTATGCCAATCCTTTGAATCAGGATGAAGAACCTTTCAAATC
>JBEHWP010001093.1:0-1913 GCA_040217665.1 Vulcanimicrobiota bacterium | reverse complement strand
TTCCTCCCGTCACGCGTTACGCGTCACGAGAGCATACCGGTCAAATCAAATATTACGAGGTTTTTACATAGAATATAAAAATGGGCAATCTAGAACAATTTTTCGAAAGTGAAACACTCATAATTGAATTACTTGTCCTTGTAACAATTGTCGCTGTAGTGGCACAGAGGCTGAGGATGCCATACACGGTGGCTCTTGTAATCGCAGGGCTTTTTGTAACCAGCCAGTCTCCTGTAAATATTGAAATAACACCTGAACTCATACTGGGCATATTTATACCTCCCCTGGTGTTTGAGGCAGCTTTTCATGTAGAATTCAATGTATTAAGAGATAATTTTACCCCCATATTAATGCTTGCCGTCCCTGGAGTCATTATAACTACATTGATTGTAGGAGCAATTATAACCTTTGGAACAGGTGTATCAATGTCAGTAGCAATAGTATTCGGCGCCCTTATTTCTGCCACAGACCCTGTAGCGGTGGTAGCACTGTTCAGAACACTCGGTGTTTCGAAAAAACTTGCCGTAACGGTAGAAGGAGAAAGTTTATTCAATGACGGTACTGCTATAGTGCTGTTCAAACTGGCTCTGGCTGTAGCATTAACCGCTTCATTTAACCTTCCATTATCTGTACTGAGTTTTTTAAAGGTTTCCTTTATGGGGCTGTTAATAGGAGGGGTTTTAGGATGGATAGCCTCACAGATTATAGCCCGCATTGATGATTATCTTATAGAAATAACCATAACAACTGTTCTGGCCTATGGCAGTTATCTTATGGCAGAAAATTTTCATGTAAGCGGCGTACTTGCAGTAGTGGCTGCAGGCATATCAAGCGGGAACCTTGGCCCCAGCGGAATGTCTCCCACAACTAAAATAGTTCTTTACAATTTCTGGGAATATCTGGCTTTCCTGGCAAATTCAATGGTTTTTCTTTTCATAGGACTTAAAATCAATATATCTACAATAGTAAAAGATATTGATGCTATACTGGTAGCTGTTATAGCTGTATTAATCAGCCGCGCCATTGTTGTATACGGTCTTTCATGGCCTGTACACCACTATCTGGGAGGATATATGCCGCGAACGTGGAGACATATTCTATTCTGGGGAGGGCTCAGAGGAGCACTGAGTCTTGCTCTGGCTCTTACGCTCCCCCTGAATTTACCGAACAGAGAACTGCTTCAAACAATGGCTTATGGAGTTGTACTGTTCACTCTCCTGGCTCAGGGTACAACCATTCAATTTATATTAAAAAAACTCGGACTTACTGAAAAACCTGAAAGAAGGCTGACAAGGGAAAAAAAATGGGGGAAACTGTATTCCACGAGAGCAGGTATTCAGAGTTTAATAAGATTAAAGGAAGAAGGTATTCTTTCCGGCGACATATGGCTCGGTATGAGTGAAGAATATGATGAAATTGATGAAAAACTCACAAAAGATCTGACAGATCTGTTTGCAGAATATCCTGACATGGAAAAAGAAATACTTATTCAGGCAAGAAGAGAGGCTTTAACATCGGAAAAAAGCGCCCTTGGAGATGCACTTCACAGAGGTCTTCTGTCCGATGAAGTTTATACAGAATTAAAAGAAGAAATAGATAGAAGACTTGAAGCTCTGTCTGTTATAGAATCGTGGGAGTAATGTAAATGAAGACACTCGTATGTGCCATAAGAGGCGGTCAGGCAAGTAAAAAAACTCAGGAGAAAGCAATTGATATTGCAAAAGAAAGAGGTTTTAATATAACCTTTCTCTATGTTATAGACAAAAATTTAATTGAAAAATCTGACCACACAATCAGGAGGGAACTCAAAGATGAAGTAATAAAAATGGGAAGGCTTCTCTTACGTATAGCCAGAGCCAGAGCAAAGAAAAAAGAAGTGGAAGCGGATTTTATCATAGATGAAGGCACAATAA
>JBEHWP010001092.1:0-1918 GCA_040217665.1 Vulcanimicrobiota bacterium | reverse complement strand
TATGTGTTTCATGATGGAAGTGTTTCTTTTCTACTTCTCTTTTCTCGCCTTCCTGTTTCCCTGTTTTTTCTTCAAGCACTTTTTTTGAAAGATCTTCTGTTTTCTGCTGAACCTGATGCTGAGGTAAGGCAGGTCTCAGATTTATAGGATTATAAACATTATCTGTTTTTATCATGATAGTTCCCCCCCAGTTTTTAGGAAATACCCATTTTTTAGTCGTAGTACCCCCTATTAATATCACGTCAATTTCCAAAAAGTAAAGTATTATTTTTTGTCCTGAATCGGGGAAGGGGATTTTTAATAAGTTTAGAAATACTCAAGTTATGGGAAAGAAATTTTTTATAATAATTATTATAATATTTTTACTCTTACCTTTATTATTTCTATTCTTTCATGAAAAAGAACATAATTTGTATTTCAATAAGCATACCAGGCATAATTACATAAACTTGAATCTCACATGTAGAAAGATGCTATTGAATCAGTCTTTTTTAAATATTACAAACATGGTATTTAATATAAACATGGTTTCCCGTAATCTTCTTCAGACTGTTGAAAATGAATTTTATAATGTATTGATTTTCCTCAAGATTGACTTCATAAGACCCCCTCCCGTAGTATCTGCACTCTGTTTTGACCGTAATGTAATGAAAAAATAAGGAGGTTTTTATATTGTTTTTTTATCAGGAACTACAGATTTTTTTAGGAGAAATAAGAAGTTTCGATGGTTTTGACATACTGACTATTCTTACACTGGCACTTCTGGAAGGTATTCTTTCTGTAGATAATGCCCTTGTACTTGCAGTAATGGTAAAAGATCTTCCCGGAAAAACCAGAAGAAGGGCTCTTACATGGGGTATGTGGGGAGCCTTTATATTCAGACTTCTGGCAGTCATTTTCGCTGCATATATTATGAAGTGGTGGTACTTTAAACTTGCCGGAGGTGCTTATCTGGTATATCTATCCATGAAACATATGTATATGTTCGGTCATGGCTCCGGTCATGAAGGCGGTAAGAGCAAACAGAGACCGACTCTGAATTTCTGGTATGTAGTATTTCTGGTTGAAATGACTGATATAGTATTTTCTATAGACAGTATAACTACGGCAGTTGCTATGACGAATAAAATAAGTATTATATGGATTGGCGGAATTCTCGGTATAATATGTATGAGATTACTTTCCAATGTTTTTGTAAATATTCTGGAAAAGTTTCCTCGAACAGAGGATCTTGCCTATCAACTGGTATTTTTTGTCGGAACCAAACTTCTTCTGGAGTCCCTGAAGGTACCTCTCGGTATAGAAATACATATTTCTCACGGTATTTTCTGGTTAATGATGGCTATCATTGTAATAATAGGAGGTTCCCTTATTTATAAGGATTATCTGACTGAAAAAGCTACAGGAAAGCAGACGGAAAAACTTTATGAAGATCTGGTTGCATCAGATATGACCTTTGAAGAAATGCTTGATGCTCAGAAATCTATAAACAGTGACCTGTTAAAGCTGTTGCTCAGAAAGGATTATATCTGTGTAACTTCCAGAACAAGCAGATTGAAATTAAAGAGGCTTATGGAAGAAGTGAACAGAGCTGATAATAAAGAATCAGGTGCTACTGCATAATAGTCGTTACGCGTAACCCTTAGGGTTACGCGTAACTGACATAAGGAGCAATTTGTTTTGTTAGATGTTCAAAATCAGTATGACAATAGAAATATAAATATTCAGAGGGCAGGGGTAAAGAGGGTTCACCTTCCCCTGCAGATTCTGGAAAGATCTGGAACTTATCAGACAGTTACTGCAGAAATATCCCTCTGTGCCGATCTGTCAAAAGATTTTCGTGGTACTCATATGAGCCGGTTTATGGAAATACTTCAGGCCTGGAGTAAAGAGAAGATGTCCAGCAGGGAAATAAAAA
>JBEHWP010001091.1:0-1920 GCA_040217665.1 Vulcanimicrobiota bacterium | reverse complement strand
TCTCTTCATCACTCAGTACGTTATAGGCTTCTACAAGTTCTTTCATCTTTTCATCTGCCCAGATACGAAGATCAGGGTTAAGATCTGGATGATATTCTTTGGATTTAGACCTGTAGGCTTTTTTTATTTCTGACTCAGTGGAAATAGGAGGAACTCCCATAACTCTGTAAGGATCTCTGTCTGCCACTTTACCGCCTCCTTGTATAATATAAATGATTATTTTATAACTGCTATATGTAATCGTAACGCGTGACGCGTGACGCGACAAAAAAACCTTTTGTATGTTACAATTGTTTTTACAATTATTTATTTCGAAGGTTCGTCAAAGATAATACAACTTCCTGCATAAATTTTTAGATAAATTGTCTTTAAATAAAATTTTATTTATATGGTGAGTAGTGAATAGTGAGCAGTGAGTAATACACTGTTCTTTTCACCCTTCACTCTTCACTCTTCACTAAATTACCCTGAGAAAATGATAAACTTTTTTCCCTTTTCTGAACTTTATCTTTCCGTCCTGAATATATGAATCATTTAACATCATGTTCTGATCTGTTACAACATTATCATTGACATGAATACCTGCCTGACCTATAAGTCTTCTTCCTTCACCTTTTGAGGATATTAATCCGCATAAAAGCAGGCCATCCAGAACCTGTATACCTTCCTTTATTTTATCACCTGATATGTCTGTAACAGGTATGGAACTGCTTTCTCCTCCTCCTTCAAAGAGAGCTTCCGCCGCTGACCTGGCTTTCTCAGCTTCTTCTTTGCCATGAACCAGTTCTGTTATGGAATATGCCAGTTCTTTTTTTGCTGTATTAATATCTTTTCCCGTAAGACGGGATAATTCCTCGATTTTTTCCATAGAGAAAAATGTTAATATTTTTAACAGTTTTGCTACCTCTATATCTTCTACATTTCTCCAGTACTGGTAAAATTCATAAGGCGTGGTTTTCTCCGGAGAAAGCCATACGGAACCTTTTTCGGTTTTACCCATTTTCTTCCCGTCCGATGTAAGTAGAAGGGGTATGGTCAGACCGTAAACTTCTTTTCTTTCCACTCTTCTTACAAGATCTGCTCCTGAGAGTATATTTGACCACTGATCGTCTCCTCCTATCTGAAGAGTACAGGCATATCTTCTGTTTAAGAGAAGAAAATCATAGGACTGTAATAACATATAGTTGAATTCTATAAAGGTCAGCCCCTGTTCCATACGGCTCTTATAACATTCTGCCGCAAGCATTCTATTTACGGTAAAATGAGTGCCTACTTCTCTCAGAAAATCAATATAGTTTACATCCCTTATCCATTCCGCATTATCAACCATGATTCCCAGAGCAGAATCGTCGAGATTTACAAATCTCTCTATCTGTTTTCTTATTGCTTCCTTGTTCCCATTGATTCTTTCTTCTGTCATCATCTGACGCAGTTCTGTTTTCCCGGAAGGATCGCCAATCATGGCAGTTCCTCCACCTACAAGGGCTATAATGCGATGCCCGTACTGCTGGAATCTCTTTAAACCGAGCAGTGGTATGAGATGGCCTACATGAAGACTGTCTGCAGTAGGGTCAAAACCTGCATATACTGTAACTTTTTTTTCTTTAAGCATTTGCCCTATAGGCCCTTCATGGGTTATCTGGGCTATTAAATTTCTTTTATTTAACTCTTCAAATATACTCATATTTTCCCCCTTCAGTAACGTATGACGCGTAACGCGCAATATGATTAATGCTGAAATTATATCAAAGAGTTACATTAAGGTCAAATGAAATTCTTGACTTCATAATTTCAGGATAGTTTTTTTATTATCAAATTTTTCTAATCCCTTTACTAATTTATAAAAATATTATACCATATAGATAAATGCCGCAGTATTATAGTTAGTTTCATAACAATACATAATTAATGATCTCGTAA
>JBEHWP010001090.1:0-1921 GCA_040217665.1 Vulcanimicrobiota bacterium | reverse complement strand
GCATGGAATAGGTCCAGCATGAACCGGCATTATAATCAGTTGCAAGAGCAACAGGAACTCCTTCTTCTATCATGGTTCTTGCAGGAGCATATCTATCAAGGTTCATAAAAAAGGTAGCACCGGGTAACAGAACTGCCACTACCCCGTTTGCAGCCATAGAAGCTATTCCTTCTCTGGAAATATATTCCAGGTGATCTGCAGAAAGAGCTTTTATCTCTCCTGCCAGTTCCGCTCCTCCGATACAGGACAGTTGCTCTGCATGGATCCTGGGAAGCAATCCACAGGTTTTTCCTGCAAGAAGTATTTTCCTGGCTTCCTCTACACTGAAGGCTCCTTCTTCACAGAAAACATCACAGAATTCTGCCAGTCCTGCGACAGCAGGCATCATTTCTTCTATAAGGAGTCCTATATATTCAGTCCTGTTATTTAAAAATTCTTTAGGAACAAGGTGTGCTCCCAGAAAAGTGCTTACTATATCCATTTGATATTTTTTATTCAATTCATTTATTATATGAAGCATTTTAATCTCTATTTCTTTATTAAGTCCATAACCGCTTTTAGTTTCAAGAGTGGTAGTACCATGTTTTAACATAAAAGAAATAACCTGTCCTGCTCTATCCAGAAGTTCTTCTTCTGAAGCACTCCTTGTAGCGGAAACAGTAAAATTTATACCACCTCCTGCCTTCTGTATTTCAAGATAGGTCTTGCCTGCAATTCTCATTTTTATTTCTTCTATACGACTCCCTCCGAAAACAATATGACTGTGAGGATCTACAAATCCAGGCATAACTATCATGCCTCTTGCAGAAATTCTCCTGCCCCCTGGTTTTAAAGAAATATTTATATCTCCAGTTTTCCCTGTAGCAATAATACAGCCTGTATCATCGATGGCTATAAAGCCATCTTCTATAATACCAAGGTCTTCTTTAACAGGCCGTAAAACAGGCCTTGTTTTTGAAGTGTTAAGAGTTAAAAGCTGTGTGGCATGTTCTATTATAAGATCTGCAAAAATTTCAGACATAAAAACCTCCTTAAGATCGTGACGCGTGACGCGGGGATTTTATCTGTGCCAATACACCGATAGCTAATTATAGATAAATGATATATTTTGTCAATAACTATACTTTTGCAGATTTTAGAAACTGTAAAAAATAATCCAGAAATGAAGTCAAAATAACTGTCGCAAATGATGGTTATGGGTTTCGGGTTTTAAAACTTCTTAATCCAAGACCCAACACCCATACCCCATAACCTATTTAAATATAAATCTATTAATTAATCAGGGGGTTGGATGTTGGGTAAATATCGTAGCCACCTGTCACGCGTTACGCGTCACCCGTTACGATTATAAAGACCTCACTACATTTCTTTTTAGAATTACTTCAATCGTGAAGGAAAAGAAAGTTCTACGAAGAAAAGAAATAGGCTTATAATAGTTATAAAAAGGAGTCATTTAAAAGTGATTAATAAAAAAATTTTCATACCTGTTATTATAATGATAATAATAGCAATAATATATCCGTCTATATCATTGTGTAAAACCGATTATAAGGAAGAATATGAAAAAGCTATCAATCATTACTATGAATTACTTGCCACAGCCCGTTCATCGGGTTATGATACAACAGAGGCAGAAGGATTGAGAGAACAGGCGGAAGTAACAAAAAAAGAAGGCTTTATCAGAGCAGCTTTCATGCTTATAGAAGAAGCCAATACAAAGCTTGAAGAAAAACTACAGGGTCAGCCTGATTTTGTCATACCCACATCAGCTCCTTCCGAATTACCGGCAGTAACTCCAACTCAGAAACCGACCAGAGTTCCAACTCAGAAACCCACTGAAATTCCAGCTCAGAAACCGACCGAAACTCCTACGCAGAAACCCACTGAAATTCCAGCTCAGAAACCGACCGAAACTCCTACG
>JBEHWP010001089.1:0-1924 GCA_040217665.1 Vulcanimicrobiota bacterium | reverse complement strand
AAGTATTTATGATATAGGTGAAGAAAGCAGTGGTATTCCATATATAGTAATGGAATATCTTGACGGAGAAACTACTTTATGGGATTATATGGAAAAAAAAGATAAACCTCTGGAGATAGAAGAGGCCATAACACTTATAACACCGGTATGTCAGGCTCTTGATTATGCCCACAGTCAGAATATTGTCCACAGAGATATAAAACCTGAAAACATAATGATAACAAGATTAAATATAGTAAAAGTTATGGATTTCGGTCTCGCCTGTCTTGAAGGTGTTCATAATCTTACCATGGCAGGCGAAATATTCGGCACTCTTACCTACTTTTCCCCGGAACAGGCACAGGGCCTTCATGCAGACAGGAGATCTGATATTTATTCAGCAGGTGTTATCTTATATCAGATGCTCACCAGAAAATTACCTTTTGAAGCAACAAGTATTCCTGTATTGATCAAACAGCATATAGAATCACGTCCTCCCAGTCCGTCACAGCATAATCCGGAAATACCGAAAAAGATTGAAAAAGCTATATTGAAAGCCCTTGAAAAAAATCCTGACGACAGGTTTCAAACGGCAGGAGAATTTTTAGATGACCTTCTGGGAAGAGAGACAGCAGGAGGTGATAAAGGTATTTATGCTTCTCAATGGGATGCTTTTGCCCAGTCGAAATTAAGGCAGGAACAGCAACTTCAGAAAAGAATGTCTGAGCATGAAATTCTTTTCGAAAAACAGGACAGTAAATGGTGGTTTGAACAGGTAGAATTTGATGATGACGAAGAAGAAGTAAAAAGTGATGAAAAACTATGTCCGAAATGTAAATATGAAAATGCTGAAAAAGAAGAATACTGCCTTGCGTGCGGTGAAAAGTTGCCTGGAAGAAAAAAAGAAAAAAAATCTAAAAAACCAGAAGAAAAAAAACCTGCTAAAAAAGCAGAGGAGAAAAAACCTGCTAAAGCAGAGGAGAAAAAACCTGCGGTAAAGCCTGCAGAAATACCGTCCTATGCATCTCCAGTAGTAACTGTTCCGAAACCGCCTCCCCCCAAATCTCCGCCCAAGGATCCCCTTGTTTACTTAAAAAAAGGGAATGAATTGCTGGAAGAAGGCAAACCGGACATGGCAATTATTGAGTATGAACAGGCTCTGGAAATAAATCCGAAATTAACTGAAGCCTATTTTAAACTGGCTCTTATTTATACAAAACAGGGAAAACTTGATAATGCCATAAAATGTTACAATGATATTCTGAAGCATGATTACGGTAATAGATCTGCCCTGAGAGAACTGGGAGTTATTTACGCGACTCTCCAGAAGATAGATATGGCTCTGGAAAAACTCGAACAGGCAATGGAAAAAGGGGTACAGGATTTTGAGATGTTTTCCCTTATGGCAGATCTGTATGTGGAGAAGAAAGAATTTACAAAAGCTATACTCACATTGAAAAAAGCACAGGTAATGGAACCGGATAATATTCAAATCTGCCTGGATTTAGGGGATCTTTATGCAAAACAGGGTTATACGGGAGATGCAATAGGTCAGTATAACAGGATTATTTTAAAGAATCCTGAAGACTGTAAAGCATGGAACGCTCTGGGTTTTCTTTACCTTCAACTGGGGAAAGATGGCGATGCCATAAGATGTTTTGAAAAGAGTTTCGAATATGGAAGTGATGATGCCAGAGCTCACTGTGAACTCGGTTATCTTTATAGTAAAATTAAAAAATATAATTTTGCGGAAAAAGAATATGAAGAATCCATATTTCTGGATCCCAATAATGTAGTTTCTCATTACAGGCTCGCTTCTCTTTATTATTTACTGGAAAAATATGATTTTGCCCTTGAAGAATACAAAAGGGTTATACAGCTGGACTGTAACCACGCAGAAGGTCATGGTAAACTTGGTTTAATTTATTATAAAAAAAATATGATA
>JBEHWP010001088.1:0-1925 GCA_040217665.1 Vulcanimicrobiota bacterium | reverse complement strand
ATTTATATATTTTATATCCCCTGTTTCAGCCATTCTGCCTGTTTCTATTAATTTATCAGTTACACCGGAAAAAGCCGAAAAAACTGCACATATTTCTTCTTCTTTTTTCAGATATCTTTTCAGAATATGAAGTACCTGGAGAATTTTTTCAGGTGTTTCCACTGAAGTTCCGCCAAATTTTAATATTTTCATGATTTTCCTTACCTCTTGATTCGCGTGACCCGTAATGCGTGATGCGTGATACCGTAATGCGTGATGGCATTAAGCCAAGAAATTTGATTTTTCCTCCTTGAAGGAAGGATGCGTGAGGGTATTATGGAAATGAATTTTCTATTCGCCCTCTCTCATTATTTCTCCCCATAGGGAGAGGAAACTATGCAGAATTTTCTTGTCTTGCTGACCTGAGCATAAGCATGTAATAACAGTCTTCCTCCCGTCACGCGTTACGCGTTAATCGTCACGAGAGCATATATTTATTATTTATGCTCACCTCAGCATGCGTCATGTGTGATGTGCGGCCAGTTACTGTGCATTACAGAAAATACTCATCCTGTCACACAACAATTGCTCTATCGGGAGATACAAAAATTGCAGGAGGGAACTGTATCGAAGTTCCCTCCTGAGAAGAAATCAATCAAATCTGTTTATATCATTTGTTACTGCCACGATAAAATCCCATTTTATTAGTGTTATATAGGCTTCATCTTTTACAGTCTTTTTTATATAAAGGCCCAGTTCGTCATGGCCTGCATAAAGGCCGCTTATTGACCTTGACTTTTCAAATAATTCTGCATCTTCTGTGAGAAAAATCAGAATCGATCTATTCCCTGCTTTTTCTATCATCATTTTAGCAAATGCTATATCCATTTTATCCCTCCTTAATATCTCCACAGATTATTTTGCAGTCTCTCTGATTGCTATCTGGCGGGAAATTATGAAGTTTTACAGCTAAAATTCTCTTCTTCCTTCCATAGCTTTAAGAAGAGTGGTTTTATCGGCATACTCTATATCTGATCCTACAGGCAGTCCGTATGCAAGCCTTGTAAGCCTGATTCCGAGGGGTTTTATTTCATGGGCAAGGTAAAGAGCTGTGGCGTCACCTTTTATGTCGTAATTTGTAGCAAGAATTACTTCTTTTGTAGAATATTCTTTCACCCTCTTTATCAGTTCTTTTATTTTCAGTTCTGAAGGCCCTATACCATCTATGGGTGATATAACACCGTGAAGAACATGGTATCGTCCTTTAAAGGAACCTGCTCTTTCAAGAGCTATTACGTCCTGACATTCTGCTACAACACACAGGATATTATCACTTCTCTTTTCATCCCTGCATATATAGCAGATTTCTCCTTCTGCTATATTAAAACATCTGTTGCAATAGCTTATTTTCTCTTTCACTTCCACTATGGCTTCTGCAAGCTTACATGCTTCCTCCCTGGGCTGTTTGAAGAGATAAAAAGCCAGCCTTTGAGCTGTTTTAGGCCCTATAGTAGGCAATTTTGTCAGCTCATTTATCAATTTTGTCATAGCAGGTATCTGTTGCATAGAATGTTACATAAGACCCGGTATCTTAATTCCTCCTGTTAACTGGGACATTTTCTGTGCAGAAAGTTCCTGTGCTTTTTCCAGGGCTTTGTTTATTGCAACTACTACCAGATCTTCAAGCATTCCCATATCTTCAGGATCTACTACAGAGGGATCTATTTTTATACTGTGCACTTTTAACTGTCCTGTTACAGTCGCTTTTACCATACCGCCGCCTGCAGATTCTTCTACCAGTTCCGTAGAAAGCTGATCCTGGATTTTCATCATATCATCCTGCATTTTCTTGATCTGATTCATCATTTTTTTGGGGTTCATCATAATTTATTTCCTCCTTAATTGTTAAAGGGTAAGCAGTGAAGTTCGACGAGTTACAGGATAAC
>JBEHWP010001087.1:0-1926 GCA_040217665.1 Vulcanimicrobiota bacterium | reverse complement strand
GATTCCGATAAACTCCTTATAAATGCCGCTCATTGTTATCGTAAATTGAAATTTTACGATCATAGCCGTGATTACTTTGAAAGAGCCCGAATAATAGCGCCAAAAAGACTTGATATATGCTATGATCTTATAGATTTATATGATAAACTGGCCGTTCCTTCCTATGCTATTTCATTGATTGAAGAAATTCTTGATTATTATCCTTCCAATAAACATCTCTTCTTTGAACTTGCCCGGAGATACGATTATGCAGGTGATTACACTATGGCAGTTCATTATTATACACAGACTCTTATACTGGATGAAAAAGACGGCAGCGTTTATTTTTACAGGGCCAGATGTTACTGGTATATTGGTTCCTCCAGAAAAGCCAGAAGTGATCTGAAAAAAGCCTATGAACTTGATCCTGATTTGTTGAAAGGTTTTACTCTGTATGATTTTGTTTAGTGAGTAGTGAGTGGTGAAAATTACCCGTCACGCGTTACGCGTTACCCGTCACGATATAACAGGAGGTTTCTATAAAATGTCAGAGCCGACTTTAAGTCTTGCAATGATAGTAAAAAATGAGCAATATAATCTTTATACGTGTTTACAGCAGATCCGGGATCTTGTAGATGAAATAGTTGTTGTAGATACAGGCTCTACCGATAAGACTGTTGAAGTGGCAGAACAGTTCAATGCATCTGTATATCATTACAAATGGAATGAGAATTTTTCTGCTGCAAGGAATTTGTCTTTGAAAAAATGTAATGGTAAATGGATACTTGTAATGGATGCAGATGAATTTATAGATAGTCCTATGAAATATAAAGTAAGAGAATTGATTGAAAGAAATGATTTTGTGGGCTTTAATTTTGAACAGTTCACTTATATGAATAAAGATGTGACACCTGATTTTCGCCTGATGCCTGTAATGAGATTGTTTCCCAATCACCCTTCCCTCAGGTTTAAAGGAATGGTTCAGGAAAAAATTATATGTAATGACAGAAAGCTTAATTTTAAAGAAATAGATTCATGTATCAGAATCTGGCATTATGGCTATATAGATGTCTTTCATCCGGCAAAAGAGAAATATAATAGGGATTTGAATATATATCTCAGAAATTTAAAAAGAAATCCGAAGGATCCTTTTCTTTATTTTTTTATATCTTTACAATATGTGTCTCTCTACCGGTATGATGAAGCTATTAAGTATCTGGATTATGCCATAAAATACAGTTCTTCCGGTTTTTTTTATTTTCCCTGTCTTTTTTCTGCTTATGCAGGTATTTTGAATAAACTCGGTCGCTATAATGAAGCAAAAAAAATGGCGGAAAAGGCTCTTTCTAAAGACCCCTGTATGGCAGAAGCCTGTTTTAATATGGGAGAGGCTCTTAGAAATCTGGGTGAATGCCGGAGTGCAATTACTATGTTTGAGTATGCCATAGAAAACTGCAGGAACCTTCTTTTTTTTCAGGATCGAAGCAAGGGAACATGGAAAGCCTGGTCTGAGATAGGTCTTTCCCGGGTGAGATTAAAACAGATAAAAGAAGCAACAGAAGCTTTTCTGAAAGCTTTATCGATAAAACCTTTTTATCCTCCTTTAATGATATGTCTCGCCTATCTCTATAAAGATATGAATGATCTGGAAAATACGGAGAAGTATTTCAGGGCAGCCCACGAACAGGAAATCACAAAGGTTGAGCTTGCCAGAGAGCTTTGTAGTATATACAGAAAAACAGGGAGGCTTAATCTTGCTGCAACTACCCTTGAAAATGTTTATGCATATAACAACGGTAACAGGGCTTTACTTTTAGATATAGCCAGAGCTTTTGATGAGGCAGGACATAATCATAAAGCAATAAATTATTACAATATTTATATTAAAGAAGAACCTTCGGCAACTCGTGAGGTTTATCTCAGAAGAGGAATCTGTCTGTTCAGAAC
>JBEHWP010001086.1:0-1931 GCA_040217665.1 Vulcanimicrobiota bacterium | reverse complement strand
ACAGAGCGGCCTATATAGATGCATTTTTTAAAAATATTAAATGGGAGGAAGTTTCTGAGAGGTTTGAAAAGAAGTAGAAGAGAAAAGCCAGAAGAAAAAAGCCAGAAGAGATTTTTTACACTGACTTCTGGCTTTTTCTTTGCATATTATCTTCCAGGTTATTTTATGAAACCCCCTGCAGGGCCTGCAGGCTCGATAATATCTTTTAATGTACTGTAAGGTATGATAACTTCTTTCGGACCTGCTGCATAACAGTCAACCTGATATTCATTGAAGTGTATAATCAGGTCTTTCTCTGTCATATTAAAACAGGTGAAATTTTCTTCTTTCGGTGAAGCTCCTTCTTTAATCCAGTTATAATCCGGCTCATATCCCAGTTCTTTACCGTTTTCTTTCGCTTTTTTACTTAATTCTTTTATAGAGTAATCTGAAAGTACTGACAGATAATTTGAATCTTTTTTAAATAAATCAAGGAGATTAATGGCTTTCCCTGATGTGAGAGAATAATTTACTGCCCATATGGCATGGGAAGGATGAGCTGCACCTGCGTAATATACTTCAGTTAAAAATTTTATACTTATCAGATCAGATGTTTTATTTATAAGAGAATACTCAATATTAAAATAGCTCTGAAGTAATTCTGCAGGCATATCCGAGTCAGCCATACCTTTTTCAGCTTCTTTTATCTCTTTTTGAAAGTCTTCCACATCTTTTGTTATGATAGAAGATATATATTTGTTAAAAGTATCTTCAGCGGTTTTATCTTTGTAACCTGTTAATTCCGGATAACTGTATGTTATGGAATGGGTAAATGTTTTATCTTTTACCTTTAGAGTTTCTTTTGTTTCTTTGTCCTTACTTACAAAGGTAAGTTCCTCGGATGCAATTGACATAACCTGTAATAACAGGATAAGCATAATTACGGATAGAATCTTTTTTATCATAATATCATCTCCTTTATAATTGTGACGCGTAACGCGTAATATAATATATTAACTTTATATATAAATCATGTCAATAGTTACGACTCAATAACCGGTATAATAAATCTTTATATCCTGTACATCTTCCAGAACTGTAAGATTTTTTCCATCATTATATTCAATAAGTGTGTAAAAATCATTCTGTCCAGTTCTTTTAACCGATGTTTCACATGTTCCTGCTTTGAAGTAGCCACCGAAGAAAAATCCATGTCCGTAAAGTTTTTCTTCCGGTTTTGAATTGACAACTGTTCCGAAAACAGATGAATAATCTTTATCTTTTATCTCACAGTAATCTGAGAGCACTTTCTCAGGAACGGTTGTAATATCAGGGTTTTCTCCCCATGCATGTTCCATTGCTTCCCTTTCTTTTATTATTCCTTCTTTATCTGTAGAGGGAAAACGTTTTTTCTCCACAAAGACACTTGAATGAGGCATAAGTATAAGATATACTGGTGTAATTCTGGCATAACCGAAAAATCCTTGAAATTTGTTTTCTTTACATGGATATTCCAGGGTATGTTCAAAAGGAACAATCTGAAAAGCAGTCTGGCCTCCTTCTCCGGGAACCAGGTCAGGGCCAAGATCTTTGAAACGTTTACTCGTTGATATCTCGAGAACACCGGGATGATTTGCCCTTATATGATTACTTCCCACAAGTGAAGAACCTGCAAATCCGCCCACTCCCGCCACCGGTTTTAACACCCTTGCGGCAAAACTTACCGAGAGATCTTCATAGACAATCATGACATAACCGTTAATCTTATTGTCTATCCATATATATTTAACAGGTTTTTCCATAGAAGGAGGAATAACCTTTATTATCAGTTCATCTCCAACATGGGGCACATAATCAGGTGAAAGAAGTTCCATTGTATCATTTTTAACTATATACACTCTGTTACCTATATAGGGAGCATAATCTTTTCCGAATATGCTGCATTCTCCTTC
>JBEHWP010001085.1:0-1944 GCA_040217665.1 Vulcanimicrobiota bacterium | reverse complement strand
TTCCATTGATACAACAGAAGTCTCAATTTCCCCTTCCAGGGCATGGAGATGGGCAGCCTGTCTGTCTGCTTCTGTATCGGAAAAACCTGTCTTAAGAGTGGCAAAACTCTGTCTCGCACCTCTCGGAAGACCTAAATCTGAAAGATGGGAGAGCATTTTGGCTTTAAGCTGACGCTGGGCCATAATATAAGATGTTTTATCACCTTTTATTATATTGAATTCCACACCGTCTGTATAACCCATAGAATTTAATTCTTTTTTGATCTCATCAATGTCTTCTGATGTGAGTTCTTTTGTGTAAAGTCTCTCCATTGCAAAGTTAGGAGCACGATAGCCGAAGTACCAGACCGCTCCGGATATAAAACTCAGGAAAACAAGGACTGCACCTAACTGTACATAAAGCGGTAAAGACATAACTTTTTTCAACATGTCATCCATTTTATTAGCCTTTTTTTCATTTTCTGTTCCTGCCATTTAAAACACCTCTCTTTTTTATTTTATGCAAAACCGTTAAGATCTATTTATATCTATTTGTAAAAAGATTAGAGCTGCATCTGGAATAATTGACTGCATGCCTGAGTAATCTTGGTTGTGATCTGTGTTGTAAGATGAAGGGCTATCTTGGCTTTCTGGCCTGCTATGGAAACTTCATGCATTTCTATATCTCCGCCCATCGCTACAATACGACCTGTCTGCCCTGCATAATACATGGCCTTATTGGCACTTGAAAAAGCCTTTGAGAAAAGATTGCCAAATCCTTCTGTTTCTTCCTGAGGCTTTCCTGCTCCCTTTGAAAAGGACATATCAATAGGTTGCATACTGCTTCTGCCGATTGAACCGATTTGATCGAACATTACTTTCGCACCTCCTTAAAAATAGCTCTATTGCTTTCCTATATCCATTGCAGTCTGTAACATTTTCTTTGCATTCTGTATCGCAGTTGAATTGGCTTCATAGGCTCTGCTGGCCTGTATCATATTGGTCATTTCGGAAATTACATTTACATTTGAAACTTCTACAAAACCTTCTTTGTTTGCATTTGGATTTGAAGGATCGTAAATTTTTCTTACAGAACTGTTGTCTTCTACAACACCACTGACCTTTACTCCGCCGCCTTTGCTTTTTCCTCTTATTTCATTGCCCATTGCTCCGCCGCATGGAATAACGAACTGAGGTGTATCCTCCGTTTCCAGAAGAGCTACTTTTCTTTTATATGCTTTTCCGTCTTCACCTACAGAATTTACATTTGCCAGGTTCTGAGAAATAACATCCATCTGCATCCTCTGTGCAGTCATACCTGATGCGCTTATTTCCATCGCTTGAAAGAAACCCATATATCATTCCTCCTTACATAATAAATAACATAAATTATTTCACTGTGTCTATGACATAACTTACACCGGACAGTAAACCACCGATTTTACTGGCCATCTGTTGATAGATCATCTGGTTTTGAACTGATTTTACCATTTCCTGGTTTATATCCAGCTTTCCACTCTGATAATTTACAGGCATTTTAAAACTGGCCATATCAAAATGTCCGAATTTCATATGCCTCGGATCTGATACCTGAGCAGTTACAGTTTTGTTTTTTGTATGAGGATTTACAAAACCTTCCTGTGCAACAGCCTGCCTCATAGTCTCCTCAAAGGCTACATCCTTTGCCTGATAGCCGGGAGTGTTGATGTTTGCTAGATTTTCCGATAATACCTTTTGTCTGAGAGATGCTGCGTCAAGAGCTTTCTCGTAGAAAGCACACATGTCATTTACTTGACCTAACAATGTTATCTCCTCCTTTCATACTTCTTTATCTTTAAAATTAATTTCTGACTTTGTTGAAGATATTTCTTTTCATTTAGTATATTAAACGATCATTATTAAAAAAATATTAGCAAATTGTTAAAATTTTGTTAACTTAAGATTCCATCTGAGAATATATTGATT
>JBEHWP010001084.1:0-1958 GCA_040217665.1 Vulcanimicrobiota bacterium | reverse complement strand
TAATTTCCGTATAAAAAGCATCTTTACAATGAGTAATGCCGTAATGATAACTGTATCCAAGTTTTTTTACCGATTCTATAAGTGCTGAAAGTGTTACAAAATCGGGGGCAGCCGGGTAAGTGATCGGTATATACTGCCTGGTAGTGCCTTCCTCTCTTACAACAGCCGTAGCCATTACCAGATCTCCTGGTTTCACCCAGGACTGAAGAGATCCGGCAGTACCAACTCTTATAAAGGTATCTACTCCTACCCTGGCAAGTTCTTCAATACATATAGCAGTTGAAGGACAGCCTATTCCTGTAGATACGGCTGAAATTTTTATTCCGTCTAATGTACCGGTATAAGTGACATATTCACGATTCTGTGCTACTTTTTCTGCCTTATCAAAAAATTTAGCAACAAAGGGTACTCTCCCCGGATCTCCTGTAAGGATGACGTACCGGCCCACATCACCTTTTTTTAAGGAGACATGATATTGAATCTCCTGCATAGAACTAACTCCTTTTAATAAAAAACTGATTCCCTGTTTTAAAAACGGAATTCCTAAATTCGACAGGTTAATGGAAATTCCTACAAAAAAAAATAAAAATAGTGAGTCGTGAGTGGATAATCTCTTTCACTCACTATTGACTTCTCACTCAAGAAAAGCCTCAAGGGCATCTTCAAAACATTTCATCGGAGCATATAATATACCTGCTCCTACCTGGCCTATTCCGGGTTTTTTATGGGCTATTCCCGTATTTATAACAGGAGTTATACCTTTTTCTATTACCTTACATAGGTCAACTCCTACAGGGGTTCCTCTAAAATCCAGGGTCGGCATCTGATAATCTCTGTGTTCTGCAACAGTTATTTCATACATTTCTCTCGTAAATTTTATTGAATCAGCCGGTGTACCGCCTATAAATTTCACGATAGCAGGGGCAGAGGCCATAGCAAATCCGCCTATGCCTGCAACTTCTGAAACAGTGCTGTCACCGAGATCCCTGTTGGCATCTTCAGCAGTAAAACCCGGGAAATAAAGACCTTTTGGCTCGCCGGCCTGTGCAGTAAACCATCTTTCTCCGAGACCTGCTATTCTTATGCCTATATCGGTGCCATTTCTTGCCATAGCAGATACAAGAGTACTGTTTTTTAAACCGAATATTGTATCGGTGCTGGCCTTGCATGCAGCCATGGAAAGATTGAGAAAACTGTGCACATTTGATGTTATAAAAAGAAATATTTCACTTATTACTTCTTTAGACAATTCGGATTTCAGTAAATAAGGAGTGATTTCCTTTAAAAACATAGTAGATGCAGCCACATTTCTGTTATGGCATTCATCACCCATTTGAAGGGCCTGGGCGGTGAGATTTTTTATATTTATCCCTCCCGATAATCTTACAGCTCCCTGAAGGGCAGGACCCAGAACATGTTCCATCCATTTAAGCCTCTCAATAACTTCTTTATCATAGGCTCCAAACCTGAGTACTTTACCGAGTCCTTCATTCAATGTGCAGTAAGCTCTATTGCCGAAGGTCTTATTTTCCACACAGTAAACATACATGGAGGGAGCAACTATACCTGCCATAGGCCCCACTGCACTGTGGTGATGGCAGGGAGAAAATTCTATTTCTCCTCTTTCAAGGATCTTCTCTGCTTCCTCCGGCGTCTGTGCCAGTCCTTCATATATAAGAGCACCCATACAGGCACCCTTTACAGGGCCGCACATCATGTCCCAGTTTACAGGAGGCCCTGCATGAAGTAACATTCTTTTATGCATTCCCGGAATCACATCTATGGCTTTCCTCACATCAAACAGTACAGGCTGAGCATTTATTATTCTTTCAACACCTTCTTTATTGGCTTTTTCTGACAGTTTTTTAAGATTTAACAGAGCAGAAATTAATTTTTTATTACCCTTTGCCGGAGGAGTCCAGTCTATCTGGAGAACTTTCACATTTTGTTTTATCATA
>JBEHWP010001083.1:0-1959 GCA_040217665.1 Vulcanimicrobiota bacterium | reverse complement strand
CCGCTCCTTGTAACAGAAGACGAAATTCCTTCCTGGATAAGATGTTCCGATGATATGCCTGTCATTACCCATCCAAGAAATTTGAAAATGTCTTTTACTGCAGATACGCTGTTATTCTGGAGAAATGCTTCATGTGAAGTAATACGTACGGACATGGAAGAAGAACAGCAATCACTCTTTCAGATTAATTATGAACCGGAAGATAAAAGTATTTTTATACCTTTAAAATCCCCGGTACAGGGACTTTATGAGATTCGTATTAAAGGTTCTACAGGCAGAGAGGATATAATACTTCCTTTTTTATATCTCTCTCTGGAAGACTGTAAGAGAGAATTTTCTCCGGAAAGTCCTTACAGAGCAAAGAGTTTTTCCCTCGTTTTTTCCAGAGTGCCCGAATTTAATCCGTTAGAAAATACTGCTTTTAAATTTTACGGAAATAAAGTCAATCTTTTTGCTGAAGAAGACAGGGGAAATGCGTTTCTTGGTATAAAATTATTTCCCCGTAATGGAAAAAGTGTTACCCTTTTCCTTGATAGAAGTTATGTCAGATGGGCAATAGAAGGGCCATTATGTCAGATTTACTGGTATGACTGGAAGTCGGTAAATGAATATTTTCCTGCTCAGGAAATTGATAGCTTTCAGGATAGTAAGATCCTTGTGTCTGTTGATGAAGCAGAAGGAGTATGTAAGGACGGCATATTAAAATTCCTTCTGGAAATTTCCTCTGTGTCGGAAAAATTTCCTTTAATATCATGTGAATATGAGAGATTTAAATCTGTATGGTCTCTGGAATTGAATGACTTTATTTCTCAGTTAAAGTCTTTCGGTGATTTCAAAGAGGCACATATTACTATGAAATATAAGAATATTACCCTCTTTACATGGAGGAGAATAACAGAGTTTGAAAACCTTACGGTTGAGTCCTTGAAAAATAAAGATAAAACAGAAGAGATAAAATTTAACTGGAAAGAAAATTCTCTTGATTTTATGTCTGACAGACTCGTCACATTATATCCTCTTGATAAACCTGACCATATTATGACTTTACCGGTAAAGGATTTTGAAAAACCGCCTGTTGTAATGGATATAAAAGCTCCGATAACAGGAGGAATATGGTCTGCATCTTTATATGTCAGATATGACAGGAATTTCGATAAACCTGTGAAAGAAACATTCTGGATGAGAATACCTGATAGATGGGTTGACTGGCTTGACTGGGATTATATACATAGAGACAGACCTGTCGATATGCCTGAAATACTGGAAAATCTGGAAGAAGAAAAAAAACTCTCTTTAATTCCATGGTCTTACTTTACCTGTCTCTTTTATAACAATAAAAACAGGCATTTAATTGATAAATTCATATCTTTGATAGGCAGGGAAATCATTATACACCTTATACCTTTTTCTGAAGGTTCTCAGTGGAATGTAAAAGATGACGGCGAAACCAGAACGATTTTGAAAGTAATTTCTTCAAGTTTTGATAATACAGAGGAAGAGTTTTTTTATACTTATAGCCCTTCTGACTGGTATAATATGCCTTCTGAAATTGAGCTTACTCTATCTGATATAAATGGCGGACATGTCTGGACCTTTATTAAAAAGAAACATAATATGCCCTGCATAATTTCTTCTTCAGGGGATATTATGTCTGTAGATACATGGTTAAAAGATATATTAAAGGGTAACACGATTCAGGCAAAAATGCCCCTTGAAAGCATATGGCATAAAGCCATTTATTTACCTCTTTTAAAATGGATTAACTGTGAAGATCAAATATTTGCTACAGCTAAAAATAGTCCCGGCATTATTTCTGATTTAATTGATCCGGAAATAAATAAACAGACTATTAAATTGCTGGACAGATGGAAAAATATATCACTGGACCCCCTGCTGGTCAAGCTTCTCAGTGAAAGGATAAGGCTTAAATCTCCCGATGCTCTTACCGGGGCCGTGGCA
>JBEHWP010001082.1:0-1963 GCA_040217665.1 Vulcanimicrobiota bacterium | reverse complement strand
TAATGGCATAGATTTTTTTATTTGACTTTTGTCGAGAGGAGCGCCTGTTCTTTCAGGCATGATTTTTTTATTTTCCTGTAATGGTATAGATTTTTTTATTTGACTTTTGTCTTCAGAATTGGCAGATCTTTCAGGTATAAGTTTCTTCTTTATTTCTTTTCCCGCAGTCTTTGTACCGGATATTTCATGGGAAATATTTTTTCTTTCTTCTTTATGCCCCGTCTTTGAAGGCAGTTTTTTTTCTGTTTCTGATGTTATTTTACCTGAAGATTTTTTTATCTTTTTTTTCATCCCGGCTCCTCCTTATGTTACTTTTCTCCTGATTAATACTTCCTGGCGTAGATCGTAATGCGTAACGCCCGGACGTTACTGGAGGATATTTATAACTATAATATATAATTTGCTATAACAGATGATTATCCTGTTATTTTTAATATAAACTTATATTTTTTTATAAAGAACTTGAAGTGTAATTTTTTATGTGTTATGATAATTATATTATTACATTATTATATTATTATATGATTGTGAGATGTTATGGATATGAAGAATTATGTTAAGATATTAAAAGCCATGGGTGAACCTGCCAGACTTAAGCTGTTGAAAATATTATCGGATAAAGAATTATGTGTTCGCGAAATAGAAGAACTGATGAGTATGAAGCAGACTACAGTGTCTCAACAATTGAGAAGACTGAAAGAAGCCAATCTTGTGATTGAAAGAAAAGAAGGCTGGTGGACTTATTATTCTCTTGATCGTTTTACTCTCTACGAGTTTATAGAATCTTTTAAGCTTTTCTTTAATTCTATTCAGCCAGATGTGGGAGAAAATGTTGCAGAAAAAGATGATGATGCTTTTATGGATAAAAGAGAGATAATCTACAGAAAAAAAGAATTTATAGATTGATTGATCTGGAAATTATATTTTTATATTATAATATATAAATATAATCTATAATTTTTCACTTTTAAAAAAAATATAATTTCTTATTCTTACATAGTTGAATAAAATTATGTAAGGCTCAAAGATCTATTAGCTTTTAGCTTAAAGGGTGTATAATAAATATTACTTTTCGAATAGGCTCTTATAACCATGGTTCATCAGCAAGTAAATGATACTCTTTCTTGAGTTCCCTGCATATATCTCTTGTTACATTTACTGTTTCGGCAAGGTTGTAATTATATTCGTCCAGTCTGTCATGAGTTACATACCAGTTTTTATCTTTCTTTATTTGTTTGTAGCGGTTGTCAAGAAATATCATGGCATCTTTCACTTCCATAGTGTATTCTACTTTTATAGTTTCGGGCATCAGGCCGGTATAGTTGAAATCACCGGAAAAGTGCTCTGAGTGTAACACTCTTGACGTAAGCATGAAGGTAATTTTTTTGTCTGCTATGTCTGAATTGACTTTTAACTTTTCCTGTATGGCTTCCATTTGTTTACTGTATTCATCGGTTAAATTGTTACTATTCTCTGTAACAGTTCTGTAGGTTTCGGAGGAGTTTAATATTACAAGCAATAATACTATAAAGATGATAAATAATGAGGAAAATAAATAATTGTACATGTCATTTTTTTTATTATTTATTACCATATTTATCACCTCCTTTCTCTCTAAAACCTTATATTCCCTGTCAACATTATAGCATATAAAATCAATTATGTAAACTATGGTTTTATATTTTAAGCAGGTTAGATTGATTGATTGCCGAAATTATATTGGTGAAGGGTGAAGAGTGGAAAGTGAATAGTGAGTAGGAGTGTTAATTTATCTCCACCTAATTGCTTCGTTATACTACGAAATATAGATGGAGAATTCTGAGGTCTTGTGCGCCGTGACAGCTATCACGGTATTCCCACTACAGGTGGGATAGATTAAGAGGATTATCTATAGGTCAACCAATCTACCTGAAGTCGAAAGGCAGAGGGGAAAGTAGCATATTGGTAAAGCGGAGAGTGGAGA
>JBEHWP010001081.1:0-1968 GCA_040217665.1 Vulcanimicrobiota bacterium | reverse complement strand
ATCTCTAGTTTCAATTATTGTATCTTTCTTATTTTCTCTGATGATTTTACCTTATTCCAATGCGGAAGAAACTCTGGACATGAAAGATTATAACCAGGAAACAATTAAAAATGAATATCAGGCTATATTAAAGAAAATCGGTAATAAAGACGGAGTCGGAGGCCCCAATGCTCCCGACAAAACCCAGATATTAAAAACAAAATCATGGGGAGTAAATGCAGTAGAAAAAACTGTATGGAATTCAGACGGAGATATTATCAGCTATGACGTGTATGCAATGAAAAACGGAGAGCTGATATGGGAACATGATCAACCCAAAAAAAGCGGAAGAATACATTTTATGATTACCATAGCCCGTGATGGTTCTATAACAAGGACAGATCTGACCAAACCTGTTGTAGTTCCAACCAAAGTTCCGACTGCTACTCCCACACCGGTTCCAACTGCTACTCCTACAATAACATTACCTACAGAAGTTCCTGCTGTAACTCCTGTGACAGTAGAATCTCCTGTACCGACAGCTATACCGCCAACTCCTGTGACAGGAGAATCTCCTGTACCGACAACTGCACCGCCAACTCCTGTACCGGCAGTTGAGACACCGACTCCGGTGCCTCCCACTCCTGTACCTCCTACTCCTACAAAAGTACCTCCCACTCCTGTTCGTGGCATAGAAAAAATAATATTTGTATCAAACAGAAACGGGAATCTTGATATCTATACAATGAATGTAGACGGTACGGAAGTAAAACAAATTACTTCAAGTGCTTCAAATGAAGCCTATCCCGGTGTATCTTCTGATGGAAAGAAAATAGCTTTTGCATCTAACAGGGATGGAAACTGGGAAATATATGTTATGGATTATGACGGGAAAGAAGAGGATGCTATCAGATTGACTTATAATAATACAGATGATCTTTATCCGTCTTTTACGGCCGATAGTAAACATGTTGTTTTCCAGTCAAATAGAGACGGGAACTCAGAACTTTATATGGTAGACATAACAGATCCCAGGGCACAGATACGTCTTACCATAAATGAAACAGACGATGTCCATCCTCATGTATTTAAAGTAACTAAATAATATATTAAACTGAGAGAAGGATTTTTTTAATTAATTTAGAAAATTCTGTATATATGTAGTATAATTTGGAATGTAATGTAGTTATGAAAAGATGTTTAAACATAGGAATATTTACAGATGTATATAAACCTGTTGTAAATGGCGTGGTTACATCTATTGAAAATCTTTTCAATTATATGGAAAAGTTAAACCATAAAATTTATATATTTGCTCCCGAATATCCGGGATATAAAGATGAACGTAATAATATATATAGATTTAAGTCTGTAAATTTATGGTCGAAAGTTAATTATCCTCTGGGGCTTCCCTATTCCAGGAGGATTTTTAAGATTATTAATTCTCTTGATTTAGACATCATACATTGCCACCACCCTTTCCTCATGGGAAGAGCAGGACAACATATTGCAGGGAAACTTCATATACCTTTAGTTGCAACATTACATACTCAATATGAAGAATATATCCATTATGTACCTTTTAACAGATATATTATAAGAACTATGACTTTATGGGCTCTCAAACATTTCTCAAATAAATGTGACACACTGATTATTCCTGCGGAATCCAGAAAAAGACAACTTGAAAAATACGGAATATACTCCAGAATAAAGGTAATACCGAATTGTATAGAACCGGCCAGGTTTAACAGACTGAACGGAAAGAAAATAAAAGACAGGTATTCTATATCACAGGAAAAGAAAATTTTAATTTTTGTAGGAAGACTTGCCAGGGAGAAGAATATAGAATTTTTAATTACATGTTTTAAAGAAATACATAAAGAATATAAAAATATAAAACTTATGCTTGTAGGAGACGGTCCGGAGAGAAAGAAAATAGAAAATTTTATAAATAGAGAAAACCTTTCCGAACAGGTTATTCTTACA
>JBEHWP010001080.1:0-1970 GCA_040217665.1 Vulcanimicrobiota bacterium | reverse complement strand
ATTTTTTCTCCTGTTTTATTCATGGCCTCTAATTCCAGATAAGGATAAACAGTATCATTCACATTCCCCTCACACACTGTTTCCCCTGTTTCCCTGTTTAATACATAAAAAATTTCACCGCACTGAAGACCCAGTAATTTCCTGGAATGTGAATTTATACTGTTCTTTTTATTGAAAAACTCCTCATTATCATAATAAATTCCTCCTTCGGAAGGAGGGGCAATAAAGATTATTTCTTCCTGAAACTCTCTATTCCATATTTCTTTTCCTGTTTTTATATTGAAAGCAAAAATACGTTTTGTAGAAACAAGATAAACATGTTCAGAATCTCCTACGGCACGAACAAATTCATCTTCAAAAACCTTTTCTGAAACTATTACATGTTCTGCAGAATTTATACACAGATAACCCTTTTTACCGCCGATAAAAATAAAGGTATCTTCATTTTTTATTTTACCTGAATTCATAATACTATATGGATCTGAAACAGGTTCATACTTTTTTAAATAAATAGGTTCCGGGAAATCGGTTTTCTTCCAGTATTCCTTACCTGATGTGCCGTCAACAGCATAAACATTCATTTTGTCCATGATATAAAAAGTATTTTTTATCATAACAGTATCTGTAATATCTTCTGCTGTTTTATGAGACCATATTATTTTACCGGTCCGTCCATTTATGGAATACAGTGTTTTTTTATCGGAAATACAGCACAGGTTATCTGAATTAAAATAAACAGGATAAGGTTTTTTTAGATCACTTTTCCATACCCTTTTCCCTGTTTCTCCGGCCAGAACAGTTATAGAACCTTCATCATATGTATATATGAGATTTTCTGAAATATGATTCAACCTCGGTGCTGTAAATACTTTATCTGACTTATACTGCCACAGGATAGTTCCCTTTTCTTCATCCAGAGCGGAGATATTTTTCTCCATAGAAAAAAGATATATTATTTTTTCTATATCTTTATCAGATTTCTCTATTTTAACAACAGGACTGTCACACTTTACAGACCAGATTTCTTTTCCTGTTCCCGTATCTATTTTATAAAAATACCCTTCGCTGTCAGATGAATATAAAAAACCTTCTTTCTGGTAGAAAATACCTCCTTCTGTTCCGTTGCCTTTCATTTTAAATTCCCATATAAAGGTTCCCTTTTTCATATCCACGGCATAGAGACTGGCTTCTGTAGAATAGAGATAACATATTTCATCTATGAAATTATCGTAAATAATACTGTAAAAGGCGGGGTCATAGCCGTCTGCAGGTTCTTTTAATCTCCATAGTTCTTCACCTGTTTTAAGGTTAATGCCAAAGAAAATGCCGCTTGCTTTTACAACCTTCATGGGAACCCACATATCAGGTCTTATATTATAACCGTTCAGATATAATCTATCACCGTATATTTTATAGTCAGGTTCAGTAAAGCGCAGTTTCCTGGTAAAAAATCCCCAGTCTATATTGAAATCTTTAAATATACAGAGTTCTGTTTCAAACCCCCATCTTTTCTTTCCTTTTATATCAAATAAATAGAGAAGACTCCTGTCACCTCCTCCGACCCAGAAAGGTCTGTCTCCTCCTGAAACATTCCCGAAATAGGGGTTGCCGTAAGATGTAAAGAGATAGGCATCACGGGGCACATAAAGGGATATATTTTCTATATTCCATAGATAATGTTCTCCCCCTTCTGTTATAAGGGTTTTAGCAGTAAGTTCACAGAAGGGACTGTCCAGAAAAAGTAAATCCCTTTTATCCAGTCTGTTTATTTCACTTGTAATAATATCTCCCTCTTTTAATGTAATTCCAGTGAGAATTTCACATATTTCGGCAGTAGATTCCTGGCCTTTTATATCAAGAAGAGCCAATCTGGCAACAGGAACATTCTGCCTTTCTACCGTAAATTCTTTGCCTTTATCATTTTTGATAGAAAGGCTGTCTTTTTCTCCTATATTAAGTTTCACTTTTTT
>JBEHWP010001079.1:0-1971 GCA_040217665.1 Vulcanimicrobiota bacterium | reverse complement strand
AAATAGTTTCTTTCGTAAAATCCTTTGCATAAACTCCGGTAACTTTAAAAAAAGCAAAGAAGACCAGAATTAAAGTCAAAATTATAAACATATGTTTCACTTATAAATGCCTCCTGATGATTTATCATAATGCGTGACAGGATTATAATTCTTCATTTATGTCTTTAACTGAATATCTTTGAATTTCATAAGTACACATTATTTATTATTGAAGAGAACATAGAAATAGCTATCATAGGTACCATAAATATTAATAAATTTATTTCATAACGTAAAATATGTAATCAGTAACGTTTTTCTACGTGTCACGCGTTACGCATTACGCGTTACGATTTTTAAATTATAACATAAAAATATTCTACAGGCAAACTTCCGGCAGGATAAATGCAATTTTCGGCGAATTGCAAATTTCACTTTTTATATTTATTTCACGGAGAAAACATGTGAAAGAAAATCCTGTAGATTTTACCAAAAAACAAGAGGCGGAAAATTGTGAATGGATACAATCCAGATTGAGTCATAATATGCTGGATATGATAAGCGAAGTTGACATTAACGGTATAAGAACTTATGTAAGTCCTTCTCATAAAACTATTATTGGTTATGAAACAGATTTTCTGAGAGGAAAATCAGTCTTCGAATTTACACATCCTGACGATATGGAAAGATTAAAATATGAATTCAATAAAGGTATAAAAGAACAGAAACCGGTAAAAATCGAGTATAGAAGGCTTCATGCCGACGGATATTATATATGGGTAGAAAGTATGGGAAATCCCGTCTACGATAAAGACGGTAAATTTATCGGCGGAATTATAACTACAAGAGATATAACAGAAAGAAAAAAATATGAAAAAGCTCTGGAATACAGACTTGCCATAGAAAAATTAATAACATCTCTTGCAACGGGTTTTATAAATATTTCAACATGTGATATCGATGAAGAAATAAATAAATCATTAAAAATTCTCGGAACATTCATGGGTGCAGCCAGAGCCTGTATGTATATTTTTTCGGATACTGATAAGACCGAAGTATATAAATGGCATATTGAAGGACATGATGGAGGGCTTACCATCGATCTGTCAATAGAACTTTTTAGCCGGATAATAAGCAAATTAAAATCCGGTGAAGTTGTTTATATTTCGAACATATCGGAAGTGCCTGATGAAGCAGAATATCTGAAAAACTCAGGCATCTACTCCTTCATATCAATCCCCATCATAACCCATAACATATTCACAGGATTTATCGGCTTCGAAAATTTCTCTTCGGAAAGAGAGTGGAAAGAGGAAGATATAAGACTGATGAAACTTATGGGAGAAATATTCACTCATTCCATAGAAAGAAGAAATATGGAATATGCTCTCCATAACCGGCTTGCCATAGAAGATCTTGTTACGTCCATATCTACCAATTTTATTAATATATCCTTTGAGGATATAGACAGGGAAATAAATAAGACCTTGAAAATCATCGGAGAATTTTCAGGGGTTGACAGATGCGTAATATCTGCCTCTTCCAATAACGGAATGACTGTTGAATATCTCTATAAATGGGATGCCCCTGATGTAAATGAAACAGGAAACATAACGGAAGGAATAAATATTGAACCGTTTCAATTGTTAAGAGAAAAAATAAGTTCCTTTGATATCATTCATATACCGGGGATTTCAGATCTTCCCGGAGAAGCAGAAAAAAAATTCCGGACAGGTGCCGGTATTAAATCCCTGCTGAGTATACCAATGTTAATACATAATAATATGAAAGGTTTTCTCACATTAAATTCTATCATAAAAGAGAAAATATGGAAAGAAGAAGATATAAGACGGTAGTGTAAAAAATTAGCTGGTTTTAAAGAAAGCAGTAATAATAAGAGTATAAAGATGTAAAATTTAAAAAAAGCATAAAAATTGTTGTAATAAAAGAGGACTTGACAGGAAGATAAAAAAAATTCCTAAAAAAAACACT
>JBEHWP010001078.1:0-1974 GCA_040217665.1 Vulcanimicrobiota bacterium | reverse complement strand
TTTCTATAAAAGTATTCATAAAAGATGTCGTTGAATATTTAAAGGAATAAAAGGAGCATATTCCATTCGCTTATTATAAAACTATACTTTTGTAGATTTTAAAAACTGTAAAAAAAATAATCTATTAACTATAAAACCAGGAAAAACAAGGAAAATTTTTACAGAAAGAGGTATAAAACAAATGAAAGTAATTGCATTTAACGGAAGTCCCAGGGAAAAGGGCAATACAAATATCTTACTTACCACAGTACTTCAGGAAATTTCAAAAGAAGGAATAGAAACTGACCTGATACAACTGGGGAAAAAAACTCTACATGGCTGTATTGCCTGCGGGAAATGTAAAGAGAATAAGAATAAAAAATGTGTCATTACAGATGATAGTCTCAATGATTACATACAAAAAATGGCTGAATCAGACGGTATTATTCTCGGTTCTCCCGTCTATTTTTCAGATCTCACTTCCAGTATAAAATCCCTTATAGACAGAGCAGGTTATGTATCAAGAGCAAACGGAGATTTATTGAAGAGAAAAATCGGAGCAGGAGTAGTGGCAGTAAGAAGAGCAGGAGCGATACATACCTTTGATAGCCTGAATCATTTCTTTCTTATAAATCATATGATTGTTCCCGGTTCAAGTTACTGGAATATAGGAATAGGCCGTGATGAAGGCGATGTCAGTAAAGACGAAGAAGGTCTGAAAACAATGGAAAATCTCGGAAAAAATATTGTATGGTTACTCAAGAAAATACATGGATAATAATTATCGTGACGGGTAACGCGAGGATATGTGTTATAATATTTGTAAGCGTTCAGCTATCAGCAGACAGCAGTCAGCTTTTACAGGAACTACATAATAAATGTCGTTAAATATTTTTTCAGACTGATTTACACAGTCAAGCTTTGCAAGTTTTAGCTGATAGCTGATATCTAACTGATGAACGCTTACTAATATTTATTGTACACACTTCCGGTGGGTGAGGATCTGGAGCGAAAAAGAATCATAATTACAAGGAACTAAAAATGTGTCTTAATATAAACCTGATATGATGCCAGTTATAACAGAAATAGACGAAGGCGATATTTTTTTGCGTAATGGCACCACGCAGAGATTTGTCGGTTTTGATAAACCAGTGGGATAATTATCGCTGATAGCAATAAGAACTTAACTCTCTCCGTGCTGCTTGTTTAAAATAAAACTCTCGACCATATAAAGGTGAAGATTTATGAAAAATTTATTAAATAATACTTATGAACTCATATGGGAAATAAACAGTGAATTAATTTCCGGCGTTTATCTTGTAAAACATAAAGAAACACATGAAGAATATGTAATGAAAGAAATTCTTCAGGAAACAGATGAAAATGACAGCAAAGTGGTTCTGAAGGAATTTGCATCTCTGGTAAATCAGGGAGCTACCCTGGACGGTACAGAGCAATCACCGCTCATGATAGATTTTTTTATCGAAGATGGGCATAAATATCTTATTTTAGAAGCATATAAAGACGGGGGAACCCTTATATGGCTTGAAGCATTTCCGTCAATTGGCTATATATTCAGAAGCTGTTATGTAGTGGCCTATGGTATAGCTGCCGGAGGTTTTGGAGTGGTATATCAGGTAATAGATGCCAATATACCGGGAAAATTCTGGGCATTAAAAGAGATGTACGATGTCTGTGAAAATCCTGAAGCAGTAGAAAGAAGTTTCCGGGTAGAGGCGGAAATACTTGCAGCCCTTGATCACAGAGCCATTCCTATTATAGTCAGTTTCTTCACAGAAAATGGCAAACATTATCTTGTCATGGAATATATTAAAGGCAATACCCTGGAAGATATGCTGGACAGTCTGAAAAAAGATGAATTTTTTCCGGAAGGAATCATTCTGGAATGGGCCATACAGATATGTGAGGTAATTGAATATCTTCATACAAGACCAAAACCTGTAGTATTTCGGGATTTAAAACCGGATAATATCA
>JBEHWP010001077.1:0-1974 GCA_040217665.1 Vulcanimicrobiota bacterium | reverse complement strand
ACTAAGTGCTGAAACAGGTAAATACTCCACTAATTATTATTCGTTACGCGTTACGCGTAACGCGTAACGGGAGTAACTGATAATTAAACGTATCTGATGTAATATATTCCACCGGCACCACTAAGAAAAAAAGGAGTATTTTAAAATGTTAGACAATATTTACCGCGATATAGTGAATATAATGGACAGAAAAGAGCAGGCCGTATTGCTTACAATCATAGAAACAGAAGGGTCTGTTCCCAATAAAGTAGGAGCTAAAATGTTATTGATGGGAAAAGGGAAAACTTCCGGAACAATAGGCGGAGGAACTCAGGAAGCAATAGCATTAAAAAAAGCTGAACATATATTTCAAAGCCGTAAACCGGAGACTGTAACCCTAAATTTAGAACCTGCAGGTCCGGGCAGTACAGGTTCTACATGCGGGGGGAAACTAACAATATACATGGAACCGATTAATATGACGGAAAAAATTGTCATATTCGGATGCGGCCATGTATGTATGGAAGTATACAAACTTGCAAAAATGTTGAATTTTGAAGTTACAGTAATAGATGACAGACCGGATTTTGCAAATAAAGAGAGATTTCCCATGGCAGACAGAATATTATGCATGGATTTTGTAGAAAGCGTAAAAGAAATAACCTTCGACAGCCACACATACGTAATACTTGTGACAAAAGGTCACAAATGGGATCATGTTGTATTGAGGGCTATACTGGGAAAAGATGAACAGCCGGCATATACAGGTATGATCGGAAGCAGGACAAAAGTTAAAACCCTGTTCGAACAGCTTATTTCAGAGGGAATAAGTCAGGATAAATTAAAGAGAGTCTACTCACCTATAGGTCTGGATATAGGAGGAGACAGTCCGGCAGAAATTTCAGTGAGTATATTTGCAGAAATACTCAAAGTAAAATACGGAAGGACAGGAATTTCTTTAAAAGAAACAGGGCAATAGTATCCGAAAATATATATAAATTCCTATACTTTCTCAATCTCATAAAAATTGTCCTGACCGGTTCAGTCACAACGAAATATGAGCACCTGCTCTTCCCGTGACGCGTAACGCGTCACGATTCTTATTAATACTTACGAAGGGAAGACTATCCTATATTTGCCACTCTACATGGTTCAAAATAAGATCAATTTGCTTTTCTTCATAACCTAAACTGTATAACTTCTCTATCAGGGAACTTTTTGAAAATGCCCATAGGTCATTCCTAAAAGGTTTTAACTTAGACGTGTCAATTTTATCACTGAGTTCTTTCATGGTTTTTTCTGTAATTGCAAATACGTCATCTTTAATCCTGGCACAAATACTGCCACACACAGATGCGGGAATGGAATACTGTATAATATATTCAAGTGTTTCTTCATGCCATGGTTCTAAATATTCACCTGATGTACTGTGCTCTGTACCATCTTTATTGCTTCCTCCTCCTGTAGTAACATATATAGGTTCGTTAAGCATCATTTCAAGACGTTCTTTCTGATAATCATCAAATATTATCCGTTTCTTATCATAAAGAGGATGGGTTTTTGCCTTAATTGTCCAGAGATCATTGCAGGACTCAAGATAAAAAATTTTTCCTTTTGTTCCGTCTCCTTTACATCTGATTTCTGCTATAACACGACCTTTAGATCTACTTTCATCTTCATTTATTATTGATTCATGTAACCAAATTCTCATAATATTTACATCCTTTCTATAAAGAATTACTTACACTCTCTATTTTTTCCTCTCAATTTCTACTATGTATTTTTTGACCTTAAAAATAACTCTCTGGCTTTATCCGGGTAATGGAGTAAATTTATACCTTTAGACTCTTTTATACTAACAAAACTATCATCCAGCCATTTAATAAAATCAGGGTTATCCTGAACAAATTTTGTATTAACCGGATCTTTACACCAGCTACTATATTCCGGAAAATTCTCAAGAAAATTATTTATAACTTTATCTTGTTTTAGATC
>JBEHWP010001076.1:0-1976 GCA_040217665.1 Vulcanimicrobiota bacterium | reverse complement strand
TGCACCGGTGCCCAGGGCGGAAAATTTCATTTACGAGCTGCAAGCGGAAAACTACCCGGAGCCGGCAAACTCCACCGGCTCCGCTTTAAACTTACACTTTAACTGCTAATTTTCTCATTTTCTCCAGGTCTGAAATATAACGACTTGCTTTTTCACTTGAAAGCCCTGCAAGGTCAACAGCCGGTTTTATATCCAGGTTTTTACACAGGTCCTTAAGATATCTTATCTGCATCATAGTTGCTTTAACTTTTCCATTATTGCCTTTATTCTCCTGCGGGCTCTGTCCCTGTTCTTTTTCCGTCTGGTTTACAGTCTTGCCATTGCCTTTATCACCGTTCAAACTTACAGGAGCATCAACGATCCGCCCCTTCTCTATTCCCTCTTCAAGTTCAAAACATTGTAATGTTCCATAACCTAAACAGGCCAACGCTCTGCCTATACTCGCCGTCTCAGCTTTCGCCAGGTAATCTGGAAAAGTTCTCTTTTCCTCCATCTGAATTCCTGAGCTTTTATGCCTGCCTTCTTCATCAAATATATCAGCCTGTACTATGGCCAGTCCTTTTTCAATATCTACCTGTATAATTCTTGTCTGTATATCCCAATCAGGTTTTTCCTGTCTGAACCAGTGAACCCGGTATTTTACTTCAAGATAATCTTTTCCCTTTACCTTCATAAGGTGATTTTGCGGATTAAATTTTCCATTATTATTACACATTTTATATTCCTCCTTATCAGCAGGGGCCCGAGCCCCTGCCATTTTTATTATTCTCCAAGAATATGTTTCATTGATTTCTCTGCTCTGCTTGCGGCGTTTATTACCATCTTTCTATCGTCATTTAAAACCTTAAGCCAGTTTTGAATATAAGCTGTCGAATTATCAATAGTTTTATTTTCTATGCCTGCATAACTGCAAAGAAACGAAGCTCCTATTTCAGCAACCAGCTCTTCTTCTGCATAATTGCAGCTTCCGAATCTCTGAGTAAAAGCAACCTCTTTCCTGTTCAGTCTTTTCTTATGTCCTGTGCTATGGGTTAATTCATGAAATAAAGTAGAATAGTAATTTTCCTCTGAAGTAAAATTTTCACATATCGGAATTTCCACCGTATCAGTAGAAGGAATGTAACATGGTTGAAATCCCTGATGCAGTATAATCGGACTGGCTTTATATCCTTTTACTATCTGTTCACAGGTTTCCAGAGGTTTAAAATCTCTCTTATGTTCAGTAAATTTGCTTTTATTTATGCCTTCAACCTGTTCAAGGTTAAAAACTATGTAGTATCTCATAAAGGGTATGGTTTTTTCTGATATCTCTATCGTTTCTTCTTCCTCATTTTTCTTTACTTTACATAAATGCCAGTAAACAACCGGAATTCCATGAGAGCCTTTCTTTACATATCCTCCCAGGGCTCTGGCCTGTTTAAAGGTCAAAAAATAAGGCGAACTAAAATCAGTCATTGAAAGCAGCAGTCTGTTAATCCCTCTGTATTCTTTCTTTGAAATGCCGTTTTTCGGAGCATTTATCCAGGTTTTTTTCCATGGTACCTCGCCCTTTTCCAGGGCATTTATTATTTTTTCTGTTATGATTTCCGTTATCTGTTTACTCATTGTTAATCCCCTTTCTCTGAAAAATTCAGGGAGAGGTTTTACCTCTCCCCATTGCCTTTACCATCTGGCTATTATCTTTTCAATGTCCTGTTTTTTCTTTATCTCCTGTGCCTTTTGCAGCAGGTTATCTGCAAATCTGTTCAACTCTGTCATTTTTTCTGCCTGTTTCTTGCTCTCTTCATGTGCTTCTTTTACTGCAATTATATGTTTACAGGGTTTACGCTTCTTCTTGTAATCTCTGCATGTGCAGGTAACTACTCCATCAGGTTTACTTATGTAGTAATCCTTATTGGTTCTGAAGTTGTTAACCCTGTAACCACCGGCTACCCTGTATATTGTCAGGTTTTGTTCATCCTGTTTATAGGTTTCAT
>JBEHWP010001075.1:0-1981 GCA_040217665.1 Vulcanimicrobiota bacterium | reverse complement strand
CTACAAGCATAATATTTCCCTGAGGATCTATCATTATATTTGAAGGTTTTATATCTCTGAATACAATTGGATCCGGCTTATGTTCATGAAGATATATCAAAAGATTACAGATCTGAACACCTAAATCTATTACATCTCCTTCCGAGTATCTTCCCTTTTCTGCCATAAGGTCCATAAGATTTTTGCCTTTTACATAATCCATAACAAGATAATAACAGTTTTTCTCAATAAAATAATCTATTATACGGGGGATATTCTTATGTTCAAGTGTTACCAGAATATGGGCTTCATTCTGAAAGCGCCTTATGGCTTCCTGCCTTTCCTGATCATCGGAAAAATTATCAAGCATTTCTTTTACTGCACAATCTCTTTTATGAAGCCAGTCTTCTGCAAGATAGACTGACCCCATGCCTCCTTTGCCAAGAGTACCTTTTATTTTATATCTTCCTTTAAGCTCATCTCCGACAGATAAGGGCATCAGTTATCAGTTATCAGTTATCAGTTATCAGTTATCAGCTATATTACTTATTACCGAAACAGATAAAAGAGTATCAAAATATTAAAGAGTGAATAGGGAGTTAATACTACTCACCACTCACCATTCACTGAATAATCTTAAATGTTTACTTATTTATCTGGAGCGGGACTTAGAAGTAATATTCACTTTTCACTTTTCACTTTTCACTGATTACTATTATTTCACATCCTTTCTTTTCTGAAAAAAACATGTGAGAACTAAAAATATTATAAACAAAAATGAAAGTACAGTAAAATGTTTTTGAATATTTATATCAAAAGTTTCTTCCAGTAGATCTTTCATATGTCCTGGCAGTATGTCATTCAGGCTTACAAGGCATCCGAGTAATCCGACAGACCAGCGACTCACTATAAAATTCGAGATAAACTTGCTCAATTTATCCATGTTTTTAAATGGTATTATGGCACCGGAAAATATAAGCTGTGGTATTAAAAGTATGGGAACAATACTGGTTGCCTTGTCTACAGTGGAAACTACGGAAGAAACGAGAAGGCCCATCCCAACTCCTGTAAGAGAAGTAAGAAAAATGCAACAGTACATATCTGCATAAAACATAAAACTCCCGTTATCTGGAAATTTAACTCCCATTACGACTATACCGAGCAGTATGGCACATTGTATGAAACATATAAGGGATAAAATGACAAACTTGGACATTACATACGGTATGACCTGGAGATTTATCATTCTTTCCCTTTCATAAATAACATGTTCTTTTATAATTTCCCTTGCCGCATTTGATGTTCCGAACCAGACAGAAACACAGATTAAAAAAAATATAAGTGTAAGGGCTGCGTTTCCGTCACCTATTTTAGGATCGTCATTGAATATATCCCTTTTAAATACCAGTGCCAGAAGAATTGCTATAATAGGAGCCTGAAGGAGTACTATGGCAAGGTTTCTTATATCCTTGAGCATAATCTCATAGTATCTGCTGGACAGTATAAAAAACTGCCTGATTGATGAGGCTCCCCTGTGGGATATTTCTTTATGAGTCAGAAGTTGGGTTGTCTTTGACTGCAACATGTCTGTTTCTTCCAGTCTCTCAAGAAGGCCTTCTTTATAGCAGGAAGACATTTTAAACCTCTCTGCCCATTCCTTCGGACTTCCCTGTGTTTCAATTAAATTATAGATTTCCGTAAAATCATTTACGTGAAAATAAGAAAAAGCCTCCTCCGGTGATCCGAAAAATACCAGGTGTCCCCCTCTTGCAAGGAATATAATCCTGTCACAGAATTTTACGTTTTTTGTAACATGTGTAACCAGTATAATAGTTCTTCCCTGATCGGCAAGTTTTCTCAACAGAGCCATCATTCTTGTTTCAGTGGCAGGATCTAACCCGGACGTAGGTTCATCAAGGAAAAACAGATCAGGTTTCGTAAGGAGTTCCACGCCAATACTTACCCTTTTCCTCTGGCCGCCGCTCAATTTTTTTATCTGCGT
>JBEHWP010001074.1:0-1986 GCA_040217665.1 Vulcanimicrobiota bacterium | reverse complement strand
TTTGCATAAGATCCTCTTATTATATAATTCTTATATATTTGATGGAATTTAAAATGCTCTTCTACCAGACCGGGAGTAGAAATCATATCATTATCCAGAAAAAGAATAATCTCTCCTGCAGCATGTTTTATACCAAGGTTTTCTGCACTGGCCTGACCTTTTTTATCCTGTCTGAAGTATCTTATAAATAAACTCTGACTGAATTCTTTTATTAATGAAGGTATATCTTCTGTAGAACCGTCATCAATAATTAAAACCTCAAAATTATCACCGGGAAAAGATTGATTGGAAAGAGATTTTAAACAATAAAAAAGTACGTCTCTTCTGTTAAATGTAGGAATAATAATGCTTAGTTTAACAGAATCAGATGAACCTTCCTGTGAGGTAAAATCCTGTTCCTTCATAAATTAATAATATAAATAAAAATACTGACACCTGTAATTAGATTACTCGGCTGGATTTTTACTGGTTTCTGGTTTATTGTATTATTTTAAGAACCAGTATAATGTTTCTACTTTATAAGGGCGTTTAAATAAACGCCCTCAGATACTTCTTTTCCCGCAATAATCTCCCCCTAAATATTTTATAGAGGGAGAATTCTGCGCTACACGGATATCAAATACTTGATTAATTATGCTCCTAAATGTTCTTCTATATACTTTATTGCTTCTTGAACATTTGTAATTTTTTCAGCTTCTTCATCAGGAATTTCTATATCAAATTCCTCTTCTAACGCCATTACTAATTCAACATTATCAAGGGAATCTGCACCTAAATCATCTGTAAAAGATGCCTTTAAGGTAACTTCTTCTTCATCCACTCCTAATTGTTCAACAATAATTGCCTTAACTTTCTCAGAAATTTCATCATAAGTCATTGTATTTTCCTCCTTAATCTTTTGCTTAATGAAAATTCATTTAGCAGATTTTATATCCTGTAAGCCATAATGTCAAGTACTAAATTACATGGCTATACCACCATCAACATTAATTACCTGACCGGTAATATAACCGGCCTTATCAGAGCAAAGGAAAACTACCAGAGGAGCTATATCCTCCGGTGTTCCCAGGCGTTTCATTGGAATTGAAGCAAATAATTTTTCTCTTGCTTCATCCGATAATTTATCTGTCATTGCAGTCTGAATAAAACCGGGAGCAATAACATTAACAGTAACGCCTCTTGTAGCCAGTTCTCTTGCAACTGTCTTTGAGAAACCTATAATACCGGATTTAGAAGCAGCATAATTTGCCTGACCTTCGTTCCCAATAAGCCCTACTATAGAGGCAATATTTATTATTCTGCCATAACGCTGTTTCATCATAGATTTAGCCAGAGCCTGAGTACAATTGAACATACTCTTTAAATTAACCGATAAAACTTCATCCCAGTCAGATTCTTTCATTCTTACCAGAAGATTGTCTCTCGTAATACCGGCATTATTTATAAGAATATCTACAGGACTATTTTTTAATATTGCTTTTATCATCTTACCGGTTTCTTCAAAATTTGCCACATTACATTGAAAACTTTCTGCTTCTCCTCCGGCAGATTTTATTTCTTCTGCTACAGATTTTGCATTTTCTTCTATATAATCATTTACTATAACCCTGGCTCCTTCTCCCGCCAGAGCTAAAGAAATAACTCTGCCAATTCCTCTTCCTGCACCGGTTATAAGTGCTACTTTCCCTTTTAATAACATTTTTTTATAAACAAGTGTATCTAAAGTACCCTGTTACCTGACCTCCTTTATATAGTTTTATGGACCATCTTACGTGTTTTTACCACTTTATAAGACAGGTTCCCCAGGTAAGACCGGCTCCAAAGGTAGACAATAAAATATTATCACCTTTTTGGAATTTATTTTGTTCCATACATTCAGCCATACCTATAGGTATGGAAGCTGCTGCAGTATTCCCCAGATACGTAACATTAATATAAACTTTATCTTCAGAAAACCTTAATTTTTTTGCTATACCTTCTATTATA
>JBEHWP010001073.1:0-1986 GCA_040217665.1 Vulcanimicrobiota bacterium | reverse complement strand
CAGCAAGAGTCCTTGGAAAATTGAATGATAAAAAGGCAATAGCCCCTCTGGAGGAAATGATTAAAACCTGTGATTTCTGGAGTGTAAGACGTAATGTCTGTAATGCTCTCTACAATCTTGGAGTCACGAAATATTCTGTTGATGAAGAAGTGGTTTTTACTGAAACGATAATAACGTGCCCTTACGGGGATGATGCGGATAAATGCCCTGTCAAATATGTTTTACCCCGCTGTATTTATAATAAAAAATAATATTTAATTAGGTGATTTTATGAGTAAAAATATTCTTATTATTGATGATGATGATGATCTTGTTGAGGCATTGATTACCATTCTGGAAGCAAAAAATTACATTGTCGCCAGGGCTTCAACCGGTAAAGAAGGTATGGAGAGTCTTAAAAAACAGATACCTGACCTGATAGTTCTCGATATTATGATGGAAAGTATAGATGAAGGTATAAATGTTGCCAGGGATATCAGGAAAAATGAACAATGGAAACATATTCCTGTTATAGGTCTCAGCGCAATTAATAATGAATTACCATGTAACATAGATAGTGACAGTGAAATGTTTCCTGTTAACAGTTTTCTTCAAAAACCTGTTACACCCGGTACCTTTATAAAGGAAATAGAAAAGTTTATCAACGTGTAATGCGGTAAAATTTTTCAGCTATAAGTGGGTAGTGAGTGGACAGGATACATCCTTACTCACTGCTCACTGTTCACTACTTACAGAAAACGGAGCATTCTGCGCGTCACGCGTTACGATTATGAATTCACCCCGAACATTTGATGTCATTGCCATAGGCGGCGTTGCCTGGGATTATATCGGTATTGTAAATAATTATCCCGGTCCCGGCGAAAAGGCAGAAATATCTTTTCTGGATCAGCAGGGCGGAGGGCAGGCAGGAACGGCGATTGTAACTGCAGCCCGTCTGGGAGGAACATGTGCCATAACAGGCATCACAGGCGATGATGAAACAGGGGAGAAGATAAAACAGTCTCTTGTAGCAGAAGGAGTGGATGTGAGCCGTTTGTTTATTGATACAGGCGCTACCTCTCATATAGCTTTCTGTTTTACCCATAATGGCGAACGTACTATCTTTTATAACAGAGGAAATAAAAGATTGCTTTCAGAAAAAGATATAGACGGAGATTTTATAAAAAATTGTTCCTGTCTTCTTACCGATGTGCATCATTCCAGAGCTTCCCTTGAAGCAGTCAGGATTGCCAGAAAGGAAAATATCCCTGTTGTCACTGATATAGAAAGATATGCTCCTGAAAATGATGAAATTTTTTCTTTCGCCACCCATAATATTCTTCCTGTAAAATATCTTCTTTCCTTTACGGGAGAGAAAACACTTCAAAAAGCCGTAACCTTATGGCAGAAAAAATTCCCCTCTTCCGTACTTGTAGTTACCCTTGGAGAAGAAGGTTCTCTTGCCTGCGATGGCAGTAAAGTCATAAGGCAGAAAGCATACAGTGTTTCTCCTGTCGTAGATACTACCGGTGCAGGAGATGTGTTTCATGGTGCCTTTGCCCGTGGCATTACCCTTGGCTACAGTCTTGAGAAAAACCTTGAATTTGCTTCTCTTGTAGCGGGATTGAAGTGTAAAATGCCTGGAGGGAGAAAAGGAATACCGGGGACCGGGCAATTAAAGGGATTATGGAATATATAAAGTTTTCTTCGGCGGAGTGCCAGGCAGGCAAAGCCAGTAGCTTTATAAAATTAATTTTGATAGCCAATTGGTATTAGAGTAAAAATTATGGGAAATATAAAAGGGGCGGTTTGATGTCCGCCCCTTCTTGAAACCTTCTTAGAATCTAATTCTTCCGGTCATGTTCTTCAAAGAATTTTTTTAACTCTTTTGTCTTCGCAGAATCCAGAGGTGTTTTACCTTATTGTTATTTCAAAGATTATTCTATACAAAACCAGGTGATTTTGAATAGGAATCAAGTGACAAAAAAATAAAAATAAGTCAAAATA
>JBEHWP010001072.1:0-1989 GCA_040217665.1 Vulcanimicrobiota bacterium | reverse complement strand
ATTTTTTATAAATTCAAACAGGGTAATTTTATAGATTATAGTGTATTTCATAACTTATTAGAATTTAAATTATTTATATGAAAATAATGAAGTCATATGCTTTGCTGTTTGTTAATTTTCATATCTGGTTGTGACCGATCCGGTCATGCCTGTTAGTGATGGGTAATGGGGAATGGGTTATTATCCCTTCGCATCACACATCACGCTTTACGCATTACGAGTTTATTAATTATGGATTGTTATGAAACTAACTATAAATTTTAATAACTTATGAAACTAACTATATATTAAATTCTTATTGAAGGAATTATTCCGTTAAGGTTGAACATATTGAAGATATAAATGTATAAAAAATCAGAAATACCAGATAGGAGTGAAAATTATGTTACCTACAGTTTCATGGGAAGATATTTATAAAATCATATATCTTGAACATCATGATCCTTTTTCTGTCCTGGGTATCCATGAAGTGGAAATTCGTGGCATAAAAAGCGTAACTGTAAGATCTTTTTTGCCTGATGCAGTGGACGCCTATGTAGTGGACATGGAAGACGGCGAAAAAGAATATAAAATGTATAAGATTCATGACGAAGGTTTTTTTGAAATTGCCTATCCCGGCAGAGAAAAGCTTTTTACCTATATGTTACGTACTGTAAGTCAGACAGGGAAAGTGGAAACCTTCAAAGATTCTTATGCTTTTTTACCATACCTTACCTCTCAGGATGTATATCTTTTCGGTGAAGGTACAAATCACAGGATTTATGAAAAACTCGGTGCAAGGGTTATAACCCATCAGGGTGTCGGCGGAGTTCATTTTGCCGTATGGGCTCCCAATGCCAGGCGGGTAAGTGTTGTAGGCACTTTTAATAACTGGGACGGAAGAAAACATCCTATGAGATCTCTCGGTAGTTCTGGTATATGGGAAATATTCATCCCGGGACTTGCAGAAGGGGAACTTTATAAATTTGAAATAAAAAGCCATCATCATTACTCTTTTCTTAAAACCGATCCCTATGCACTCCATATGGAACTTGCTCCGGGAACAGCTTCTGTTGTTTATAATATAGATAAATACGAATGGAAAGACAGGGAATGGATAGAAAATAGAAAAGATACAAATAATTATGAAAAACCCATGTGGATTTACGAAGTACATCTCGGTTCATGGCTCAGGTTCCCTGATAACCCGGATAAGTGCCTGAATTGCCGGGAAGTGGCACAGAGGCTCGTAGATTATGTAAAAGAAATGGGTTATACTCATATAGAGTTTTTACCTCTTGCAGAACATCCTTACTATGGTTCATGGGGATATCAGTGCTCAGGCTATTTTGCCCCTACAAGCCGTTACGGTACACCTGAAGATTTTATGTACCTCATAGATTACTGTCATCAAAATGGTATAGGAGTTATACTTGACTGGGTTCCTGCCCATTTCCCGAAAGATGCCTATGCTCTTGCCAGATTTGACGGCAGCTGTCTTTATGAACATGCCGATCCTAGAAGAGGTGAACATCAGGACTGGGGAACACTCATATTTAATTACGGAAGAACAGAAGTGCAGGATTTCCTCATAACAAACGCATTGTTCTGGTTTGAGAAATATCATATAGATGGACTTCGTATAGATGCAGTGGCGTCTATGCTTTATCTTGACTATTCCAGAAAGCCCGGCGAATGGGTTCCCAATATGTACGGAGGAAAAGAAAATCTGGATGCCATAGCTTTTTTAAAGTATTTAAATACAGTAATTTATAAATACTATCCGGGAGCTCTTATGATTGCAGAAGAGTCTACAGCATGGCCTCAGGTGTCAGGCCCGACCTATGTAGGAGGCCTTGGATTCGGATTTAAATGGAATATGGGATGGATGAATGATATTTTATCCTATATGTCTTCTGACCCGATTTATAGAAAATATAAACAGGGCACTCTGACCTTCAGCCTTATGTATGCTTTCAGTGAAAAATTTATTCTTCCTTTTTCCCATGA
>JBEHWP010001071.1:0-1989 GCA_040217665.1 Vulcanimicrobiota bacterium | reverse complement strand
TTTGCCAGGATGCTATGTTCACACTTCGGTTTCCCTCCATGCTAACCTGGTTGGATTATCAACTTAGTCTTCAGTCATAACGTTGATACTTACTCAGTAAGTAATTGTTTATATTGTTTCACAGCGCACATAAGTCTTTAACGGCGTTTCTTTCTAAATTTGTTTATCTAGAACGGAAATATTACTCTTCTTCCAAAAATTTAAAAAACTTTGCTGTAGGAAATAATTCCACTCCAGTATTTTCAAAATCTCTGTCATTTGTCCATACAGGAGCTTTAAGTTTTAAAGCCAGTGCCAGGAGCTCTACATCCTTAGGATCTCTTTTCCCAATTCTTTCTTTTGCCTCTTCGAGTTGATCTGCATAAAAATCTTTCGAATAAACTTTAAGCGGTAAAAGAGCTAGATCAAAAAATACAATTTCTTCTATAAGTCCTGCTTTATTTGCCAGCCTGGGGATATACTTTTTAATTTCTTGTAAAGTAAATTCTGTAGTGGCAAATATTCTTATATCCTTTTTCCAGAAGATCTTAATTGAATTACCTTTTATTAAACCTGATAGGATAGGATTTGCATCAACTACGATTATCTCTAAAGGTTTCAAAATCTTCAAGTATGTCCTCCTCACTTAAACCTTTTTGTTCAAGACTCTTTTTAACTAAATCAGCAATGGATAATTGCAGGTTCATTCGTAAATCTAAAGGAATTGAATCTCCTTCGAGAGGAAAATAAAGTCCTGCAGCTTTTCCCCGTCTTGTAACGAGAACCGGTTCCGGGCTTTTTAATATAGTAGTGGCTTTATCACGAAATTCTTTTATGGTTGTTATTTTCATAGTGACCACCTCAATGACCATTATACTATAAATAGATAAATTTTGCAAGAAGTTTATCTGAAATAAACTTTTACTAAAAAGTATTTCAATTTTTAAATACTTTTCTTACGTGTTAAATTAAGCATTTACCTGGTTTTACATGATAAATATTTCAAGAAAAATAGTAACGGTTAGGACGCCAAAAAAGCCAAAAATATTTAATGGTATAGAATTTTTATTTGCAAATAAAGTTACCTTGAAAATGAATAAAACCCTTACAATTACTAGATTTTTCTGCTATAATTAGAAGTATAAAGGAGGTGAAAAAGTGAGTAGAATCGTAAGTTCAATTTTAGTAAAAATTACATAAAGGGGTATAAAGCAAGAAGAGGGGTATTTCGGTCTAAACAGGGTAAATGTTGCTTAGTTAAAAATTAACATATTTTATATTAATGTAAAATTAGATAAAAAAGTCTCCATCTTTTTAAAATTTTTCTCTCAGTTTTCTACTTTTAATAAAATTAGCCATAGTCATACGATTAACTTTTAAAATTCTTGCGATAGCACTCACAGAAACTCTATTTTTGAGATATTCTTTTATAATTTTCTCTTTTCCGGAAAGTTTTGTTTTTTTAGATAAACTGCCAAATGGTCTTCCAAGTTTTTTGCCCTCTGCTTTTTTTCTGTCCAGTGCTTCTTTAGTCCTCTGACTAATCATCTTCCTTTCAATTTCGGCAGATAAACTAAAAGCAAAAGCCAGTATTTTAGAATTTATATTATTTCCGAGTTCATATTTTTCTTTTATTGTGAAAACTTTTACATCTTTTTCCATAAGAATATGGAGGATACTCATTACTTCCATAATGCTTCTGCCAAGTCTGCTTATTTCAGAGCAAATTAATATATCATCCCTGGAAAGTTCTTGTATTAGTTTACCCAGAAGCCTTTTTTCAATCTTCATTTTAGAACTGATGGTCTCTTCTATCCATTTATCAATAGTTAATTTTTTCTTATCAGTAAACTTTAGAATTTCAAATCTTTGATTTTCTGTAGTCTGCCTATCAGAACTCACTCTAATATATGCATAAATCATATAACTATCACCTAAAAAATATAATAATATCTATTTTGAATTAATTTAATCAATATTTCTTTAAAAAAAATATATATCCTGTATACT
>JBEHWP010001070.1:0-1990 GCA_040217665.1 Vulcanimicrobiota bacterium | reverse complement strand
TTTGCAGACATTTACTATTTTGCGTCTATTTAATTTACAACTGACTATTAATACGGTATATATTTTTCTCCAGAGCCCGTCCTGCGACAGGTGTCTACTTGATTATTTTTTTGGTACCCTTTTACCTGGAACGGTACTAAGGAATAATATTATATTCTGCAAGAGACCAGTATCTGTTGTCTCCCGGAACCATCATATTGATAGAACATTTACTTCCCGATACCTGTACGGTTCCTTCATAAATATCATTTCCGAGAGGTGACAGAGGAATAAAATGTCCGTCTATAAAAACTGCAACTTCCCTGGCATCCCTTACACGGCACTTAAAATATACATTTCCCCTTTTAATGCGTCCTTCAAGAGGAGAATAAAGATAACAGCCATGATCGGTAAAAGTACTGTATGTAGAAGGGAAAGAACTTTTTTGATTTTTCGGATAAACAAGGAAATTCAGGATGCCTGTATAGGTTTCCTGCGATTTTCCCGATTTTCCGTAAATATTTACATTATATGTCACACCTTTCCGGGGAAATCTGACTTTTAATATATATTCATTCCCTTCTTTCTGTAACAGTGTATAATTTTCAAATTTCCTTTTACCATCATCTATACTGGCAGAAAGAAAGACATTCTGAGGAGCTTTTATTCTTGCTTCAAATTCTCCGTCAACGGTATTTTTATAGGTACCGGGACTGACCAGAGAAAGACCGAAAGAGAAAAATTTACCGGTTGCATCAGGTAGATTCTCAAACTGTTCTTTTGTAACAGGAGAACTGAGAAGCTGCCAGGCCGGTTCATCAGGGAAATGAGAATAAATAAAACAGGCAGGCCCCAGAAACAGATAATCTGTGCTGTATTGTTTTACATAGGTTCTTCCTTCTAAATATCCTCCGTCCCATGTAGAATCCAGAAGATAGCACATATTACCTATCTGAACCGCATTCCATGCATGGGGCCCCAGGGTTCCGCCGGCAGAATAGCCATATCCTTTTGCCACTCCTGATATTTTAAAACATTTCAGACCTGCCAGTTCACAGAATCTCTGGTACAGTGACGAAAAACCTTCACATACTGCAGTCCTTCTTTTAAGGACACTCGTGCTATCCATAGGAGGATAATTGCCGGAAAAATAACTTTTCACATCATATTCTATGTTAAGAGCAATCCAGTCATGGAGCACCTTGGCTTTTTCGTAATCATCAAGACCTTCTGTAAGATATCTGACAAGAGAATATTCATCGGACATATACTTTTTCGGAACTCTGACAGCCCTGCTCATCGGTTGTCCGTTTCTCAGATTATGTATATGACTGAAAATCGGATCCTTTGTTGATACTTCTACCGGAGAGGGTTTTGCCTGTGCAACAGAAGTTTTTTCGGGCTTTACAGCAGGAGTCTTTTCGGCTTTTGCAACAGGAGTATTTACAGGCTTTATGACAGGAGTTTTTCCGGCTTTTGCGACAGGAGTATTTACAGGCTTTGCGACAGGAGTCTTTTCGGCTTTTGCAACAGGAGTTTTTCCGGCTTTTGCGACAGGAGTCTTTCCGGCTTTTACAGCAGGAGTCTTTCCGGGCTTCTCACCGGAGGCCTTCTGGATATCGGAAAGAATCTTCTTACCTTCAGTAACTATAGTTTCTTTAATCTTCGTGCCGTCAGTAACTATAGTTTTTTTAATCTCTGTAAAAGAACAACCGGTAAAAAAAAATATTAAGCAGCAAATTAAAAATAAATATTTTCTCATAAATGTAAGTAATATTCTAAACATAGTCATCTATCCAAAATCCCCATTATAATATTATTCAATTCCTGAAAGTGAAACGGTTTTTTCAGAAATCCTCTGAAGCCCATATCCCTTATCTCTTCACAGGTAATAAAATCATTATAACCTGTAACAAGTATAACGGGTATATCAGGTCTTACAGAGAAAAATTCTTTTATCAATTCCGTTCCCGTCATATCTGGCATAGTCTGATCGGTTATGACAATATCA
>JBEHWP010001069.1:0-1995 GCA_040217665.1 Vulcanimicrobiota bacterium | reverse complement strand
GGAACAATAAAGTTAATCTCTTATATAATCAAAAAAAATACATAGAATCAATCATTTGCTGTGATATGGCAATAAAGCTTTATCCTGATTGTGTTTTTGCCTGGCTTATAAGGGGATTGTCCATGTATGAGAAAGGAACTTATAAAGAAGCACTATCTTCTTTTGACAGGGTTCTCGACATTGAACCGGCGAATAACTCTGCATGGAGCTACAGACTTCAGGCTATGGTTATGGTAGGAACAGAACTGGATAATAAAGGCAGCCATAATGAAGCTATGCAGTATTACGATAAAGTACTGGCTGTAAATCCAGAAAATGTTCATGCCTGGCTTAATATGGGACAGAGTCTGTTTTTACAGGGAAAATATGATGGTGCCATAGAATGCTGTTATAAAGCAATAAATATTGATCCTTTTTACAGCACAGGTCGGAATAACCTGGGGTATTATCTTTATAAAACCGGTAAATATGAGGAAGCTTTAATTAATATAGATAAAGCAATAGAACTTGATCCTGCTAACGGTGATGCCTGGGATAGTAAGGGAGAAATCCTCCTGTCTGCCGGGAAATATTCAGAAGCCCTTCTGTGTTATGAGAGGGCACTCGGTTTGAATTCCGAAGTGGCCGTCTACTGGTGCGGGAAAGGGCATGCTCTGAAGGGGCAGGGACAATATGAGAAAGCTCTCGAATGTTACGAAAAAGCTTTAAATATTGATTCTTACTGTGTGGAAGCTTTCAAGGCAAAAAGTGAAATTATAAAAGGTAAAAAAATATGAATGAGAAAAAATCTGATCAGATAAAACTTTACAGATCAATGGTAGAATTGATCGTTGAATATGAAGGACATATAAGTGAAAAACAGAGGGAGATGCTGAATAAAAAATCAGAAGAATGGCATATATCTTCTGAAGAATCTCAGGCCATAGAAAAAGAAGTGGCAGAAGAGATAAAAAAGAAACATGCCGTTATGGATCAAATCAGACATATTATTTCAGATAAAGAGTCGGAGATAGAAAAGGAAGAAATATATGTTCCGGAAGAAGATAACGGAGATGTTATTTCTTTAATAGACAGCGGAATCTCCTTTTTCAGAGACGGGAAATATGATGAAGCTATGAGATGTTTCGACCATGCCATTAATATTGACCCTCAGGACAGTATAGCCTGGTTTAATAAAGGTTTAACATTACAGAGTCAGGATAGATACGAAGAAGCCCTGGAATGTTATGATAAAACCATTGAATATGACCCCTATTCTTTTTCTGCCTGGAACGAGAAAGGTATTATTTTAGATAATCAGGGAAAATATGATGAAGCTATTGCCTGTTATGATAAAGTCATAGAGATTAAGCCTGATTGTACCGAAGCTATAACCATGAAGGGTATTTCATTATATAATCAGGAAAAATATGAAGAGGCCCTTGTCTGTTATAATAAGGTTCTCCATCATGACCCGGACAATACCTATGTATTGAGCCTGAAAGGTTTTATTTTACAGCTTCAGGGGAAATATGAGGAAGCAGTAACATGTTACGACAGGATTCTTCTTCTGGAACCGAAAAATGTTTTCGTATGGCATACAAGAGGCAACTCTCTGGGATTTCTCTGGAAATATGAAGAAGCCCTCAGATCTTATAACAGAGCTCTCGAATTTGAACCTGAGAATATTCATGTACTGGTTGATAAAGGGAAAATACTCACAAGAATGAAGAAATACGATGAAGCTATTGAATGCTGTGATAGAGCTATAAAGCTTGACCCCTTTTATATCTATTCGTGGCCCATGAAGGCCTATGCTCTGTGCCGGAAGAAAAAGTATGAAGAAGCACTTCAGTGCTGCAACAGAGCACTTGAGCTTGACCCTACCCATATTTATGCCCTTGGTACTAAAGGGACTGTATTTGAAGAAAATAAAAAATATGATGAAGCTATGAAGTGTTTTGACAGAATTCTGGAGGTTGACCCTTTATGTATTTCAGCCCTTAACAGTAAAGG
>JBEHWP010001068.1:0-2004 GCA_040217665.1 Vulcanimicrobiota bacterium | reverse complement strand
AAGAAAGGGATTTAATAGGCAGAGCCTATATTAAGAAGAGCAGAAAAAAATACTATGAAATAAGGCATGATTTATGGCATGTAATAAGAGAAGAATTCAGAAACAAGGCAAAACAAAAACTGGATCTGACACTTCAGACAGTAGAAAAAAGCAGGAAAATTCTGGAAGAATCTCTTTCGGAAACGGATGAAGAAAAAAGAAAAGATACAGAAATAATACTTGACAGACTGTGTATCTTTGAAAATTTTAACCTGAAGGTTTTGAAGTTTTTGCAATTAATTGGTGAAAAGTGAAGAGGGAAAAGTGAAAAAGTGAAAAAGTGAAGAATGAAAAGTGAAAAGACCCCCTGTGGTCGCCCGGTATCGGTGAAAATACGTATCACGCATTACGAAACCACCAGTGACGCGTTACGCATCACGCGTAACGATTATAAAAGGAGAATTACCGTGAGAATTTTAATAATAACAGGTAAAGGCGGAGTCGGGAAAACAAGCATTTCTGCTGCTACTGCTGTAAAATGTGCAGAACTTGGCAAATCTACCCTTGTAATGAGCACAGACAGTGCCCACAGTCTTTCAGATTCTTTCGATCTTCCCATAGGGCCTGAACCGGTAGAGGTGGCTCCAAATCTGTACGGCCAGGAAATAGATGCAGGTAAAGAACTTCAAAGACACTGGAAAGACATACAGAATTTTATAAAAACAACTCTTGAGAGCAGAGGCATTGATAATATACTTGCAGAGGAAATATCTGTATTCCCCGGTATGGAAGAACTTTTCAGTCTCCTTACACTCAAAGAATATTACAGAACAGGGAAATATGATGTTATCATAATAGACTGTGCTCCCACTGCCGATACTATAAGGAAATTGAGTTTCCCGGAAGTAGGCAAATGGTATCTTAAAACCATATTTCCCATTCAACGTCAGGCAGCAAAGATAGCAGGTCCTGTAGTAAAAGGTCTTTACGGTGTTCAGCTCCCTACGGAAGATGTTTTTTCCAGTGTAAAAAATCTTATACTTGCCCTTGACGGCATGAAAGAACTTCTCTGTGATGAACATACAACATCCATAAGATTTGTAGTAAATCCTGAAAAAATGGTCATAAAAGAAGCGCAGAGAGCCTATACCTATATGAATCTATTCGGTTACCGGGTAGATGCCATATTTATCAACCGTATTTACCCGCAGGAAATACATGACAGTTATTTTGGTAAATGGAAAGTCCTTCAGGAAAAACATCTTAAAACAATAGAGGAATCTTTTCCCGGTATGAAGTTATTTCCTGTTCATCTATTTGATGAAGAAATAACAGGGCTGGAAAAATTGAACTTACTCGGGAATCATATATACGGAAACAGTAATCCCGCTCAAATATTCACAGATGGTAAATCTATAGAGATACAGGAGAAAATACCTAAAGAAAAATACTGTCTCTCAGTTAAAATGCCCTGTGTGGATAAAAAAGATCTGGATATGTGGATAAAAGGGGATGAACTCATAATAAAGACAAATTCTTATAAAAGAAATCTTATACTGCCAAGGGTGTTAACGTCTATGACACTGGAGGGAGCAAAATTCGAAGAGGGAAGGTTGAATATTTTATTTGGCAAGTAACACCTAAAAAGCTACAGATTTAATAATAATGGTAGAAGGTGCCTGTTTTACCAGCAAAGCATTGCACTGTTCCCGACATGGTAAAAATGGGATGTCGTCTATTTCCTCCTGTGACATTTTATTAATATCGTAAACAGGAGGTTCTATAATCTGGGTGAGATGAAAACCTGAGGATAAAAGAGGATTTATTATGTCTTCCATTTTTCTTTTATATATTACTACAGGTTCATTTTTAGACTGTCTCACCTCTTTACCTGTATGAAAATAATTTTTCATCAAAGGATAATTTTTTCCATGAAAGAAAAGATAATCTTCTTCAGATATGTTTGTCATCAAAGGGTGTTCCATAGAAAAAACAAAGAGGCCGCCGTCTTTAATAACTCTTCTC
>JBEHWP010001067.1:0-2006 GCA_040217665.1 Vulcanimicrobiota bacterium | reverse complement strand
TGCCTTTCCCCCCTGTTATTTATGGTGTGTCCTGGCTTATTTAGCACAGGGTTCAGAGTGTTAATTTTTTTAAATTAATTCTGTTTTTTCTCTTGACTTTTTTGCCTTATGTTGTGATAATTAATATTAGATTTAGGTTTTACTAAAAGTAGGAGGTGATAACTGATCTTGTCCTGAGAGATCAGTGATTTAATATGATAGGTGGTTTCGCACTTGGTAATATGATTGGTTTAGTCGGTATGGGTTATGGTATGATAAATTCCTTTAAAGATATGGGAGGGCCAAAGCTTGATTACGGTCAGCCCAATCAGGAACTGGCGGAATCTGCAGCACATGATGATCCTTTCCTGTCGAATTTGATTATGAATGATCCGGAACTTCAGGAAGATGCTGCAAAGCTTGAAGCTTTTTATAAAGAAGTTAAAGAACAGAAATTATCGGAGGCAAAACTCAATGCATATGATAGTATAAAAGATGCAAAACAGGAATATTATGATAAGGAACTTGAGAAGAAACTTGCCAGGCTGGAAGAGAAATTTGCCGAGAAAAAAGAGAAAAAGGCAGAAGAAAAAACTGAACAGAAGTCTGCAAGGGAACAGCTTCTTGCAAAACAGCAGGAAGATCTGGAATTTTTTAAAAATGCCTCTAAACCCGGTGATACAGGCTATGATGAAAAATTAAAATCCATGCTCAATACCCATGAAAAAGATCTGTCAAAATTGGGTGGTAAACTGGATAAAAAGGATTCCTCTTACGAAAAGAAAAGAGAGGAAGTTATTAACAATCATAACAGCTGGGTAAAAAAGAGAGAAGCAGGATTAAAGAAGAAAACAGAAGCAAAAGAATCAGAACTTAAAGATGCTGCTCTGGTAAGGAAAGAAGAATTCTTTGATAAATTCATGGATTCTATGAAAGAAGGTTTTACTCCTGAAGCCAATGCAAAACGTGTTGAACTTGTAAAAGAATTTCAACAGTCAGAAGCAAAACATCTGATAGAAGATACTCAGGAACTTATGAAAGTTCAGGCTGCAGGCTTCCCGCCTAACAGCAATATTCAGAATGTAATAAAAGACCAGAGCCAGAGTTTTGCCAGATTATATGAAGAACATGAATTCCCGAACGGTTCTGCTATTTCCCCTGAACTCAAGCAGTCTTTTAGCAGACTTGAAGATTATCAAAATACAATATCCGAGAGACTTGAAAAGCTGGCAGCACAGGATCCTTCCTTCTCTGAAGGTATGTCTGACAGGATGAGAGGTGTATTCAGTTCCGAAAAAGGCATTCAAAATGATGGAATTATGAGCAAAAAAGACGTTGCACAGCTTAAAGAACTTATGGATGAACAGAGACTGACAGAAACTGACGATGAAAATCAGCCACAACTATCTTTGAATATAAATGTATTTAAATTTGATAACAGTAGTTTTCAATTTTAGATAAAGTCACGCTTTTCTTAAACTTATAAGGGATGCAGATGCATCCCTTATATTTTATGAAGGTACTTTATGATAAAAAAAATACTGATCCTGATATTGCTTCTTATGTCTTCAGTCTGTGCCGGGACTATAAAACCGGAAAAAGAACTTGCAGGTATCAGGCTGGGACTGCAGAAAGCCGATGTGATTAATTGTCTGGGAGAACCTCAGGGTGAATCCTTGATTGTAGCTCCGGGAACAGGTATTGTTTATGATTTTATGGATTACCGGCAGAAGGGTATTCTTGTCATATTAAAAGACAGCATCGTTTCTTCTGTAAGTATTTTTTCTCCATGCAAAAGTAAAACAAGTAAAGGACTTGCTGTGGGAGATAATTTATCTGTTGCAAAGAAACTTTATGGTAACAGTATAAAACAATCACTCGGATATGCAAGTAAATTTTTTTTCCCTGAATATAACCTTACAGTTAAAGGACTTAAAGGTACAGTCATTATAACGGAAATCATTATCGGGAACGAGCGTATCCGATGACAGGGTTATAGAAGATTTTTTTCTTCTTCGTCTTCATTA
>JBEHWP010001066.1:0-2012 GCA_040217665.1 Vulcanimicrobiota bacterium | reverse complement strand
GTTCTTTTCCTGAAAATATTTATCTCACCTTTATCATGTTCAAAGGCAAATTTTCCGGGTATATCAAGGAAAAAGGTAAAATCACTTTTTCTCATTCTTAATTCTTCCAAATCAGATATAGTTGCAATAAAATCTTTTTTATCTGTTTTTATAATAAATGATTTCTCCACTTCCCTGTCTTTTTGAATAAAAAAGGAGTCTAAATCTCTTTTTTCACTGCCGGTCAGCAGTTTCATATGTTCTTCTGCTCTTTTTCTTAAAAGTTTTTTTGTCTTTTCATCTCTTCCTGATGTGTTACTCATTACATAACATATTTTTGCAATGCCATAAACATAACGGGATTTTTCCGAAAGAGCCAGAATATCATTGAGAATATGTTCCTGTTCTTTCTGTTTATTTTCTCTCAAACATGCTTCAGAAAGCAGAATATCAATCTCTACCATTTCTCTTATAAAATAGGGAGGAATTTTTTTCTTTATCTCCCTTATATCTCTTGAATGAGGATATATTTCTCTATTTATTATTTTACTCTTTAAAAGCTTTATCTCTGCTTTTACTTCCAGTTTAATAAAAGATATTTCTCTGGCTTTTTCAAGAACTGCTGAATATATATGAATAGCTCTGGTAATTTCTTTTTTCTCTTCAAAAATAAGGCCTGTATAATATTCACACATTGCAACACCAACATTATTTCCTATAAGAAGATAATTTTTGATGCTTTCCTTATAATATTCATAAGCATTATCAAAATCACCCTGTTCATAAAAAACCCTTCCGAGGCCGAGACAGGAAAAAGCTATCATAAGATTATCCCTTACGTCTTTTCCTGAAGAAAGATTTCTTTCGAAACACTCTCTGGCTTCATCATATCTACAGAGACCTGTAAGAGCCTTTCCTTTATTATCCAGAGCCCAGAATACAAGGCGCGACGATCCTATCTTTTTTGTCAGTTCAAGACACTCTTCGGAAATAGCAAGACCTTCTTCAAAATATTCCTGTTCAAGATATATTATAGCTTTCGCTCTGAGAGAGAAAGCCATACCTGTTTCATTTTTTCCATCCTGAGCAATAGCAAAACTTTGCTCCGCAAGAAGTGAGGCTTGTTCCATATTTCCTGAAAAACCATAGATAATGGCAAGATAATTGAGTATTTTTGTTATCCTTATTGAATTTTTAAATTTCGTAAAAATCTTCAGAGCATCTTCATAAAGAGGTTTGGCTTTACGGAAATTACCCATATTCAGATAAAGACCACCGAGAGATGAATAAACCTCTCCCTTTAATGTTTCATCTGTAATCTTATTTTTAATTTCTTCAAGTATACTAAGGCTTTCTTTCCATTTTCCCTGTATAGACAGCACGTTTGCTTTCATAATTTTCATTTCTTCCGTAATAGGAATCACTTTTTCTAACAGTTCAATTTTTTCCATAAACTCTTCATAATATCCCATGGAACAAAGTTTTCCCATATTTTTTTGAAAAAAACTACTGCCTTTCTCCGGTTCACCTGCATTCATATAATGATAAAAAGCTTCACTCCAGAGTTCAGGTTCATGTTCAAAGAATTCACCGAGTATTTTATTAAGATAAATCTTTTTATTTTCTCCTATTTCTTTTTTTATATATGCTTTTAAAAGAGGCTGAAGCAGGTAATTACAGGAAATATCCTTTTCCAGAAACATTTTATCTTCAAGTAATAACAGATATTTTGATATATTATCAATATGAGTTATTTTTTTTATAGAATCAGAAGAAAAGGATATACGGGAGAGGGATAAAAATTCCAGTATATTTTTTTCTTCACGGCCTGTTTCTTCCATTATTTTTCCGAATAAAAATTTTTCCGTATCCCTGTCCAGATCGCCTTTTTCTATAATATCTTCAACAGTAGAGGTTTTTGATACGAGTAAACAGGCAAAGGTTTTTAAAATAAGGGGATATCCTCCCGAATGTTCAACTATTTTCATAATTATATTTCTATCAGGAAGAGGTTCAAAATCATGAAACATGAG
>JBEHWP010001065.1:0-2023 GCA_040217665.1 Vulcanimicrobiota bacterium | reverse complement strand
TTTCCAGGAAAAAGGTGCATTTATAACACAGGAAATGATAGGTAACAGAAAGAAACGCCTTTCCACGGAAAGTCTCGAAGCAACGGAAGCAGTTATGGCCTGGGACAAAACAGACTATGTAGCTGCCTTCCCGACAGAAGTGCATAAGGATGCAAATCTTGAATTAAAAAGACTCTGCCAGATGTGCCAGACTGTAGTAAATGTTGATATGGTTCTCTGTCCGTCATGTGCGAAATTAAGAAGAGGTCTTTATGATGAAATGGAACCATATTTCACCAGACTGGCTCTTATAAAGAAACAGAGATTGGAAGAAAAGAATAAGGCTAAAGGAGTAATACAGGAAGTTTCAGGTATTGTAGTAAAAGATAGAGTAGAGTTAAGCACAGAAACACCGGCTGTCAGAACAGGCAGTAAAACAGCAAACAGCAGATCAACTATGAAGAAATTAGACGAAAATACTCTATGGTGCCATAGAAAATTTACTCTTCCTGAAGATTGTAAGATTCAGACCAGCCCGTCATGGGCAAAGGATTATATAAGTAATAAAACCAATAATCTCGAACATTCTCTGAGTCTTGCCACACTATCTCCTTCTTTTGAGGTACTGTCCGGAGATACTGTCGAATTACCTTTAGATTTAAATTCTATTACTGAAAGGTTAAATGAAAGCATATCAAGAGATAATGTGTTAGAAGAAAATAGAACATCGTGGAAAAAAGAAGGTATTAAGAGAAGAGAAAGAGTTTATTCTCAGGGGCTCGTAGAAACAGTAACAAAATGGGACAAAAGTGATATAAAACAGAAGCAGATAAGAGATAGAGCAGGTACTTTTGATTTCTCTCATATAACAAAGGGGAAATCAGTAGAAAGTAATATATTTAACTGTGGTGATCTATATATAGAAGAAAGCAAAAATTATGACACAGACACACATGTATGGAAATACAGAGGCAAAAACAGATTCCTTGTTCACTGTTCCTTTCCTGGAGAGAATGGGAACCGTGTAAAATATACAAGACTTGACGAGGGTAATATCAGCCGTATAGGTATTGATTACGATGATGGCAGAAGACATATTGAAATACAGGATCCTGCTTCGGAGAAAAAAGCCAGTATTACAACATTTTCTGGCATGTCATGTCAGATAGATTACAGTTCTCCTTCTATGACAGATAAAACTATAATTCATGGCTCAGGAAGGGGTATGAATATAAAAACAAATTCTGACGGAGAAAAAGTCAGCCTTGCATGGATGCCATTAAACGAAGTAATAGCATATAAAAAGGAATATACTGACGGTACTGTTAACAAATGTTATTATTATGATAATAAAGCAACAAGACAGATAGTATCCTATAGTGATGGTAATTCCTATGATTTACTCGAATTGCCTGGAGAAGTCACAAAGAAAATGTATAAATATAATGACGGCACAGGAGAAGAAGTGACTGTTTTTGAAGATAATAAAACCAGAAGAACAGTAAAGTACAATGACTCATCAGTACTTTCCGAAGTTTCTTACGGTGAAGAGACGTTTAAACTGGGTATGAAGTACAGTGACGGAACATCTTATCTGTGTAAAAACTGGGGCAATGGCACCACACAGCAATGTTTCTGCTGGCCCGGTGCCGGTATAGCAAGAGTAACTACCGGTTTTAACAATGACAGTGTTATAGAAAGAAAAACCATTTATGGTGACGGTTCATCTACTCTGGAAATAAAAACAGAAAACTGGGAATCCGGTGTTACAAAAATACCGGAAGAGGTTATGAACAGAAACATACTTGAAAGTTCTTTATTTAATTTAATAGCATCTCCTTCAGTAAGGATGAAATTGATGGAAGATCCTTTTCATAATCCATTGCTGACTCTTGATACTCAGCTATGGGCTCAGATACAGTTACTTCAATCACATGGTAAGAAGGCTCTCATAAAATCCATTGAAAAGATACATAGTCTGAAATATGCAGGCGAGCAAAAATCTGAGTTACCGAATTCATCTGACAATGAAAATCTTAAAAAT
>JBEHWP010001064.1:0-2025 GCA_040217665.1 Vulcanimicrobiota bacterium | reverse complement strand
GGAGCTCCGCATCCTGTACAGAATTTTATTACACATTTCAGTTCATTTCCACAGTAAGGACAGAATTTTATCATTTTTTTATAACTCCTGAATAGGGTGTACCGAATAGTAAGTAATGAGCGGACAGGTTTTTCACTCACTACTCACCACTCACTACTCACTGAATTGTTCCAGAGCTTTTTCCAGCAGAACAGAAGTCATTTTTCCCCTGTATTCCTGAGTAGATCTCAGGTCAGATATTGGTTTTGCTTCTTTTTCTATTATATGTCCTGCTTCTTTTATTATCTCTCCTGATATATGTTTACCTTTAAGGAAATCTGCTGTTTCTTTTGCCATAATTACAGTAGGCCCCACTGCTCCCAGAGCTATTTTTATATCTTCTATAGAGCCATTATTTTTTCTGGCACATAGAGCCAGAGATACCTTTGATATGGCCAGGGCATTTCTCTGGCCGAGTCTTACATAGGATCCAAAATCTACTTTTTCTCTTGCTATTCTTATTTCTTTAATAATTTCCAGAGGTTTTCTCACAGTTTTCCCGGGTCCTTTAAAGAAATCCTCTATTTTAACCCATCTTTCGCCGGAAGCTTCCACCAGATGTATTTCCGCACCATGAACATAAAGAGGCGGTATAGAGTCTCCTGCAGGAGAAGCATTTCCTATGTTTCCTCCTATAGTGGCGCGATTTCTTATCTGAGGAGAGCCCACATGGGAACAGGCCTGAGTGAGTGCCGGTGTATATAATTTAAGATCTTTATGTTTTTCAATCTCGCCATGTGTGACAAGAGCGCCTATAGTAATATAATCTTTATCTATCTGTATACCTTTTAATTCAGATAATCCGCTTATATCAATCACGGTAAAGGGCCATGGCAGAAAATCATCTTTTATCCTTATAAGCAGATCCGTTCCTCCCGCAATAAAATAAGGATTCTCTGCAGAGGAAATACCTGATAAATCATTTAAACTCTTCAGTTTTATAACAGGAAATCTTCTCACTGTGCCGCACCTCCTTCTGAAGCTTTTTGAATGGCAGACACTATTTTGGTGTATCCTGTACAGCGGCAAAGATTGCCGGAAATTCCCCGTCTTATCTCTTCTTCCGTAGGGTTGGGATTTTCATCAAGAAGAGCTTTTGCGGAAATAATCATTCCCGGTATACAGAATCCGCACTGTACTGCCCCTTCTTCTATAAAAGATTTTTGCAATGAATGTAATTCTCTGCCATTACTTACTCCTTCTACAGTCAAAATCTCTGTACCTTCAAGCTGTGAGCCGAGAACAAGACAGGCATTTACAGCCTTCCCGTTCATTAACACGGTGCATGTCCCGCATTCGCCTTTACCGCAGCCTTCTTTTGTTCCTGTAAGCTTCAATGTATGTCTCAATATTTCCAGCAGAGTCATTGAAGGATCTATAGAAATATGCTTTTTTTCTCCGTTAACTATAAAATTAAGATCTATCAGTTCTGACATATATATCTCCTTTCATTTTCAGTGACCGGTTTTTCAGTGAGATGTAAATTGTGAAAGGATTCTACACTTCACTTTTCACTCTCATCGCTTTATATAACCTCTCCGGTGTTATTGGTAACTCTTTTATCCTTACTCCTGTTGCATGGCTTACTGCATTTGCTATGGCAGGAGCAACACCCAGTATGGGAAGTTCTCCGAAACCTTTTGCTCCGTAAGGGCCATCGGGATAGGTATGTTCTACTATAATCGGTTCTATTACGGCAGAGTCAACAGCTGTAGGAATAATATAAGTGGAGAAATTAGGGTTTATCATTTTTCCTGATTTATCATATATTAGACCTTCTGTTAAAGCATAGCCCATACCCTGTACGACACCTCCCTGAATCTGTCCTTCTACCAGGGTTGGATTTATTGCCTTACCTACATCATGAGCGGCAGTTATCTTCAGTACTTTTACTGTTCCTGTTGTCATATCTACTTCTACTTCTGCAATATTTGTAGAATAAACATAGGTAAAATAACACCATCCCTGGCCTGTTTCTTCATCAAA
>JBEHWP010001063.1:0-2028 GCA_040217665.1 Vulcanimicrobiota bacterium | reverse complement strand
ATAACAACGGTGTTCTGGCGATGTTTACAGAAGAGGCGGGGAATGACGGAGGACGAAAACAGTCGCTGGAACTAAATAGTAGCCACACTATAGATAGCAATCCTTCTCTTCTGTCATCCGAACCTGAAGAATATTATTTTTTCAGCAAATAATCTTACATAATAATCAGGTGAATTTATGCAGATAGGTTCAAGATTAAATGTAACAGCAGAAACAATTACATCCGCCAAAAGAACTGCCCCGGAAACTGCTGATGTGTTAAATCCGCAGGACAGTGTAAGACTGGGGGAAGAAAAAAATGATTCCATTTCACAGCAAATGGATGCCCTCAGTAGCTTAATGGCTCTCATAAACGGCTCAAAAAAGAATGAAACCACCCCTTCCGTAGATGAAACAGCACAAAATGACCCGGATATAAAAGATGTAAATATTATCTATACAGGTGATATACATGGTGCCATAACACCGATGCCTGACAAAGAATATGGCGTCATTGGCGGAGTTTCCAACATGGCACATGTAATAAACAAGCTTAAAAAAGAAGATAACTGGAAATATGCTCTGGTAGATGCAGGAGACTGGTCTCAGGGTTCACTGGAATCCAATATGAACAGAGGAAAAACCATGCTGGAAGTTATGGACTCCATAGGGTATGATGCCGTAGAAATAGGAAATCATGAATTCGACTGGGGCAGAGAGTCTCTGGACGAATTAATAAGCAAAACAAAAGTTCCTCTCGTAGGTGCAAATATTTTAAAAGAAGACGGCACGTTGCTTGATAATGTGAAACCATATGTAATAAAAGAAATTAACGGGGTAAAAGTAGGCATGTTAGGAGTCCTTGCAGATACTATAAGAGAGGAAGGAGATCCGAGGAAAGTAGAAGGTTTGACATTTTCAAATACTATAGAAACTACTAAAAAATATATTTCAGAATTAAAATCTGGCGGAGTAGATTTAGTGGTAGTGTTATCCCATGAAGGCGATGAATATGACAGAAAACTGGCATCAGAGTTAAGCAATGTAATAATAGTGGGCGGCCACAGCCACAATCAGACAATAGAAGAAGTTAACGGAAATATTATAGTAAAATCTGGGACACAGGGAAAAAATGTAGGCCACCTGAAGCTTAAAGTTAAAAAAGATGAACATAAAATAATCGGTTACGAAAATAAATTTATTCCTGTTACGGAAAATTTATTAAAAAGTGTCAGTCTGAAAATGGATAGCGGTGTTGAAGACATTGTAACCCCTGTCATAATGGAGGCGCAGAACAAAAAAAGCCAGGTCATCGGAGAAACAAATATTGATTTAACCCATGATCGATTGAAAGTAGAAGAAAGCGTTATGGGAGATTTTGTGGCAGATGCCATAAGGGTCGGTACAAACAGTGACATAGGTATGATAGTATCTTCCGGTGTAAGGGACCAGATACTCAGAGGGAAAATAACCTTCGGAGATGTTTATCGTATATTACCCCGTGACGATGCAAGTGTCTGTCTGGATCTGACAGGAGAACAGATAAAAAAATTAATGGAAAACAGTGCCCGGCAGCATAAAAATTATTTGCAGATTTCAGGTATGACTGTTGATATAGACAGGGAAAAACCTGCCGGAGAGCAGGTATCAAATATAAAAGTCAACGGTGAACCTGTAGATATGACGAGAGCCTATCGTGTTGCAATTAATGACATAACCTTCACTGGCTCATGCGGTTATGATGAATTTCCAAAGGGTAAAAATGTAGAATTCGGCAGAATACAGAGAGATATTTTGGTGGATTATATAAAAGCCAATCCATGTATTGATGTTCCCCCTCAAAAAGGCAGAATTAATTTTATCAATTAATCCTGCCTTCCAATAAATCTCATCATTCACTACTCACTGAGTACCGCTCCAGATAAGTTCATACCCATTTCTAAAACCTGTCCCTGTCCGGACTCTTCCGGAAAAGATATGATCCTATTGCGTGGCAAACTGGTTTTGCAGACTGTTAATATTTTGCGTCTATATAATTTATAACTCTCT
>JBEHWP010001062.1:0-2030 GCA_040217665.1 Vulcanimicrobiota bacterium | reverse complement strand
CAATTGTTGCAAATAAATAATACAGAACCTGCAATGTATATATATCCGGTTTATAACCATATATAAAGAACATAAGAAATATTATTACAATAAAAAAGAGGTGTATAGACAGAGCTGACAGTACTCTTATTACAGGTAATATACTTACTCTGAATACTACTTTACTTACGAGATATCTATTATCCAGTATGGAACCTGTGGCACTGCTGAGGCCTTCAGCAAAGAAAAACCATGGCAGCATGCCACATATAAGCCAGAGTATAAAAGGGAAATTATCTACAGGCTGTGATTTAAATCCCACCTGAAAAACGAACCACATAATGAGAATATTTACGGTAGGATTGACAAAAGCCCAGAGGATGCCGAGATATGACCCCAGATATCTGGTCTGAAAATCCTTTTTTGTCAGCTCGAAAATAATTCTCCTGTCCTTTACCATCTGCCACAGAAAAACACAGAATTCCCTGAAATATCCTAATTTCCTTTCTACCGGTTCACTTAAATTAAGAATAATAAGAAAGAAATTTAATAAAATAGATAAGAGAAACGATATGAACAGTGCCGGTATATAGAAAAATAATTTTTTATACAGAATGGTTTTAGATATATGACTGTATATATGTTCAGTGTTTCCTTTGAATATTATGGCACAATCGTTACCTTTAGATAAAATATTGATTACTCCTTCTTTTATGGTAAGACCGGTGAGATTATTTGCAGGAATGAAGGAGTTTTTTATATTGTCAGGTGAAAAATTATAAAGGTTGATTTTTAGAGATAAACTGTTGAAATAATGAATAAATTTTATAGATTTTATTATTATTTCTCCCTCTTTTGTTCCTGTATCGATTCTTATTGTACTGAATTTACCGGGAGGTAACTGGAAGAATTTTATATTATTTTCACCTTTTTTTACTTCAGTTTTAATTGAATCCTCTTCATTAATACCTCTGCCTTTATCATAAAACAGTTGATATACATCATCTTCAGGTGAGATTACATTCATTATAATACAGTTTGGTTCGAGATTTATTTTATTTATTAACAGAATAAAAAGTAAAAAAAACCCTGCTGTCAGAGGCAGTTTAAGGCTTATATTTGATAATATGTTTTTTCTCATTATGGTTTTGTGCAGGTTATTTCTATTGCATTCAGAATTTTATTGTCTTTGCCTGTATAACCGCATGTTTTACCATCTTTATACCACTGAGTCCATCCTGAGCCATAAAAATGAGCTCTGTAGAAAACGCTTATTTTGGGCACTCTTATTTTAAAAGCTCCCCAGGGCTGTCCGCCGTTAATGAAACCGCATACATCTCCGTTGCCGTACCAGTCTGTCCAGGACAAACCCTGCAGATATGCTTCATAAGAAGCTATACCTGCCCGAAATTTGATAGCCATGGCTCCTATGGCTCTTTTATTATCAGGTGTGCCGCAGATTTCTCCGTCTTTACACCAGTCTGTCCATCCGTTTTTCTCTATATGGGCAGTATAATATATGATTCCATCAGGTTTTTCCGGGAATTTCGGCATAGAACTGAAATATTCCATTGCCTGAACACCTGTTATAATAGAAGGAGCCAGTAATATACCTGCAATACCGCTCCCGAGTTTAATAAAATCTCTTCTTGTTATGTTTCTGTCAGAATTATTTTTCATATTTGAGTCTCCTTAAGATAATTTATTATGAGAACAATGGAATTAGCTGCTGTATGCCAGTTCTCATATTCAGTCGTGACCGCTCCGGTCATGGTTGTTAGTATGAAGTTCCTAAATTCTACGGAGTAAAGAGAAATCCTTCACTGTCTTGAAAGGTTAATTTATAAAAGATAATCCTATAAATCCAGATTTTTTTTCTTTACAGGTTTAAATTTTTGAACTCTATTATTTGTTTTATCCACAACATAGACATTTCCGTCTTTATCCAGGGCAATTCCTTCAGGACACTCAAGTTCACCCTCTTCCGAACCTTTTGTTCCGAATTGAGTCACAAATTTCCCCTGAGGCGTAAATTTCTGAACCCTGTTATT
>JBEHWP010001061.1:0-2032 GCA_040217665.1 Vulcanimicrobiota bacterium | reverse complement strand
AGTCACGCGTCACGATTTTAAATATAAAGGTGATAATATGAAAATAGACAACATATCAATTAAGAAATGGACAGATAAATGGTGTAAAGAAAAACACAGTAACATTATACCTGTAACTGAAAGATTTCTTGAAAAATTTCTGGATGCGGTAAATAATAATGATGAACTGACTGCCTGTGAAGAAGGTCAATTGATTGGAAGGGAAATCAATATTTCTGTTACTCCTTCGGAAATTATAGAAGCATGGAATAGCCTCAAAAATTCATTTATAAAAGTGCTGGAAGAAGAACATTATTCCACTGTCATAGAAACTGTCGAGAAAATGTTTAACAGTTCCAAAATAGGATTTCTGGAAGAAGTGTTTAAAAGGCAGAATCTGGAACTTCAAAGTGTTCAACAGAGAGAAAAAGAATTATCTACAAGGTTTGAAGTAGCAGAATATGAACTGTCCATATCGTTAAGTAAAAAAGTCACTTTATATGAAGCCATGAATCTGACCCTTGATACAATTATCCGCCTCACAGGTGCGGAAAGAGCATCTATTATGTTATGGGATGAGAAAGAAGAATTACTTACAGTAAAAGCAGCAAGAGGAGTTGATGCAGAACCATTCGGGCTCTATAAAATAAAATCAGGGGAAGGTATCGGAGGGTGGGCTTTTGAGCATGGCCGGGTATGCGTGGTAAATGATGTAAGAAAAGACAGTCGTTTTATAAAATCACCTTCCAATCAGAAGGAAATTAAATCTATTATCTGTTTGCCTCTTATTGCAGAAGATTTTAAAATGGGAGTTATCATAGTAGGGACTCTGAGCAAATACCATGATTTCACAAAAGATGAAATAAAAACACTGGAACTTATAGCAAGCCGTTCTGCTCTTGTAATTGATAATGTTATACTCCATGAAAATGAAAAAATATATATTGAAGAACTGAAAGAAAAAACGGACAAATTGAATGCTATAGTGAGAGATATGGGAGACGGAGTATTACTGTTTGATAAAAACGGCTCTATTACATTCTTTAACAGAGCAGCAGAATATATTATGAACAGAACGGAAGAGCAGGTAATTGGCAATGAATGGACATCCCTTATAACCCTCAGAGATGATGAGGGTAAACCTGTATCAATAGAACCTTCTTTTAAATTCAAACGTTCCAAAGGATTTATAAATACCGCTCCCGAAGAAAGAAAATTTTTAAGTGCTACGGCAACACCTCTCCTTAATCCACACGGAGAAAAAATTGGAGGTATTGTAGTAATCAGCGATATGTCCAAAGAAAAAGAGATAGAGAAGATGAAATCCGAATTTGTCTCTATAGTTTCTCATGATTTACGGTCACCCCTTACATCTGTCAAAGGATATGCCAGTATGATACTACACTACAATGATAAATTGACTGATGATAAGAAAAAGGAATTTCTGGAAATAATCATAAGAGAGGTAGAAAGACTTGTAAGGCTGATAAAGAGTCTCCTCGATCTGGCAAAAATAGAATCCGGAAGGTTTGAAAGCCAGAAAATGCCGGTAGAAATAATTCCTCTGATACAAAATGTGATGGATACCTATAGAAGCAGTGAAATTCATAAGATAAACATGAACATAAAAAGAGACCTGCCTGTCATTATGGCAGATCCCGATCAGTTAGAACAGGTGCTTCATAACCTTGTCGGTAACGCAATCAAATATTCACCTGAAGGAGGAGAAGTAGAAGTAGGAGGATATCTGGAAGATAATAAAATAATTATTTATGTTCAGGATCAGGGTATTGGCATACCGGAAGAAGAAATTGAAGGAGTTTTCGATAAATTCCACAGGGTAAAATCAGGCCACAGAATTGCCGGTGCAGGACTGGGGTTATTTATTACAAAAAATATTATAGATGCCCATGAAGGCAGAATATGGGTTGAAAGTGCTCACGGAAAAGGGAGTAAATTCATATTTTCTTTAAATTTATAAAAACGTTAATCAGTGAGTAGTGACTGAGAATTACTCTGTTTACTCACTGCTCAAGACTCGAATATGTTGAGA
>JBEHWP010001060.1:0-2033 GCA_040217665.1 Vulcanimicrobiota bacterium | reverse complement strand
ACTGACTTTATAGTTAAATAGGTTTGATGTTCTGGTTTTGGGTTTTAATCTTCCTAAACCACCCCCCAACACCTAAAATCTAAAAATTGAATAGATTATTTTTTTACAATTTTAAAATCTGCAAAACTATAGTTATTCCTTATTAAATAATTTATTTTACTTCCCAGAATAATGGTTGAAGCTGTAAATCTTCCTTATTTATATTAAACTGAAGATATTGCCCTGCCATATAAGGATTATAATGAAAAGCACAGGAAAAATCATTGCTGGCAGCAGGAGTGAGAAGATTATTATATATACTTAAATTTCCGTTAGTCATCAAAACTCCTTCTATATCAAGAGAAGCACCATCAGAACCATTTACTATAAGTCCTTTATCCGCATAAATAGAACCTTTTATATAATTTTTTCCGCCGGAAGGGTTTCTGTTCATTACAGAAATAAAGTATCCGTTTGTCATAATATCAACTTTATTTGTATCATCGTCATCATCACGTCCGATTTCGAAAGCACTGTCTACAAGGGTAATGGAATTTCCAGAAACTATCTTTACACCATCTCCGCATGTAACATCTACATTGGCAAGACTCAACTGTTTATTGATATAAAGTTCGGAATCATCAGAAATTTCAAGTGATATATCCTGTAATTTCAATGAGCCCAGACATGTATCACTATCTTTTGAAACATATTTACCTTTTTCTATAATAAGCTTATTACTGGCTCCATCCCACCTGAGTCCATCTGTTGTACAATCATTAAAACCATCTCCCGTTGAAAGCCATATGGTAACAGGATTATTTGGATCCGGGTCTGTTTTACCTTCACCGTAATATACGTTAATAGATGTAGAAGACCATATATTTCCATCTCCATCACCTTTAAGGGTTCCTGTAAATTTTACATCTGATACGGATACTACTTTATTTATATCAATATCCATTTCAATATAATCGTCAGCACTTTCTCCGGTAATAGCTGAATAAATAGCGCCTACAGGACTATTTGCAAACTTTAATTTTGTAAGAGTCTTATCCAGTTCTCCTGAAGAATTTATCTTTGCAAGTTCAGAACCAAACTCATAAGCATCTGCCGGTGGTTTATTGAGAATAGTTTTAAGTATATTTACATGATAATCTTTTTTATTCTGATTATTTTCCGCCACTGTTCCTCCGGAAGAAGTTATTTTATTTTTTGAAGTTTCGTCCAGAGGATACGCTGCAGTAGAAAACCCGGCACCCTTTGCTTCAAGTGAAATGGCACTGTCTATAGAAATACTGTTACTACTATTGCTATCAACATGAACCCGTGGTTGTAACCCTGTTAAAGAGTCCAGCTTAACAGACAAGTTGCTATCTCCGCCAAACCTCACATTACCTCCGCTATAAAGCATCTGTGAAATAGCCTGATAGGTCAGAAGGGTAGTTACAGTTTTTGTATAACCATTCTTAGTTTTTCCGACACTTTTCACCAGAATACAACCGGCAGGTATCTTCATGGAAGATTTATCGGCCAATCCATTAACATAAGAACCGTTTGGATCTGTCCCGGCAAGATTGTTCCATGCATTAACACTGAATTTACCTGCACCAATGCTTTTTCCTGACATTTCGTTATTCCAGTCTAATTGTGTCGGTTCCTTTCCCGTATTGGGATCTACTGTATTTTCCAGGTAACATATAGCCTTATGTGCACCGGATTCCGCAATCATAAGGGCTTCATTTCTGGAGTTGAATGCGACAGAACTGCTCATCTGAAAGAATGCGTCTTTAGTCAATACTATAACAACAGCAAGAAGAACAAAAGAAAGAAATAATGTAGTCATAAGAATAAAACCTTTTTTAGTATTCATGACAGACCTCCTCTTTATTTAGCTTTTATCGTATTATTCATTACAATAGTAAAACTTCTGGTACTCCGAACTGCAACAACATTTCTTGCACTTTCACTGGCAGTGACTTTTAAAGTGCATCTATTCCCCGATTGTTCGACAAGTTCAATACTATAAATATTTTTTGCAACAGTTCTTTCTT
>JBEHWP010001059.1:0-2035 GCA_040217665.1 Vulcanimicrobiota bacterium | reverse complement strand
TTATGTATCGTAAAAAAATTACTAGATCTCGCTCAAGGTAACACAGTGAATCCGGTTATCACATCTCATATTAAATAATTTCACAAGTTTAATAGCGTAAAATAAAGCTTTAGATGAAAATTATGTACAGACAATTTATCTAAATAATTTATGTTAACCATTTAATTATTAATACGTCTAATTAAAAAATACAAAGGAGGCTCAATGCTATGAAAAGAATGAAAAAAGCTCTTATTCTGTCATCGATTGCATTACTTACTCTGTTTATTTTATCACAGGTAAGCATATCTTTCAGAGACAATTGCTTTGTCTCAAAAGTTTTCTCTGCTGCCATGCAAACTTTAAAGGTCTATGTAGACGGGAAAGAAACGGATATTGTCTGTGAGGAACAGAAAGATCTTTATATGTTACCTGTATCCCTTCCCTTTAAAGAAGGAGAAAACAAATGGGAAATTACTATAAACTATGATAAAGATGGTAAGAAAGTCGAGCTTATAAGACAGTACCATTCCCCTGAAGATCTGCTTAAAACAAGAGGTGAAGACGGGAAAGTCACCTGTGTATGGTGTGGCGGAGACGGAGACTGCCATTACTGTAACCCGGTGGGTTCAGGAAAATCTTCTTATACGGAAGGAGACAGATGCGGAGTATGCCTCGGTTCCGGCAAATGCCCTTACTGTGACGGTACAGGTAAAACTTATTAAATTTTATCATATAAATAGAACCGGGATTATTCAGAATTCCGGTTCTATTTATTTTTCATAATTACGATCCCCGGGGAAAGCCCACGTTCTTTAGACGTGGGATAGTGTATGGGGCAGGTGAAAGTAAAGTTATTCTTAAACACCTTGAAAAAGACGGAAAAGAAATGTTATACTCAGGCAGGAGATGACATTTTATGAGAACCTGTTCTGAAGAAAAGAAAAATAAAATTAAACAGACTATGGCAGAAACAAAGGAAAAACGTAAAAGTCAGGTATGTAAAGTATTTCCTTTAAAAGTAGTGATATCTCATTTAAATAAATTAGAACAGGAAATTCTAAAGATGTTCTTTGTAGAAGCGAAATGGCTCTATAATCATATCCTGTCAACAGGAAAACCCTTTGAATATGATTATAAGAACAAAAAAGTGATTGTGCTGAATAAAGACAGAGAAGCAGAAGAGAGAACCTTGAAATATTTGCCATCTAAAAACCGTCAGGATGTATTAAAAACTCTTCAATGCAACATAAGAGGTTTATCAGCAAGAAAAAAGAAAGGCAGCCATGTTGGTAGATTAAGGTATAAAAGTGAATATAATTCAATCGAGTTATCTCAATATGGAGTAACTCATAAAATAGCCGGAAGAAACCGTATAAAGATAAATGGGCTGAAGAGACCTCTAATAGTAAGAGGATTGGATCAGATAAAACCATATTATGAAATAGGCGATGCAAAATTAATAAAGAAACCATCCGGTTATTATATACATTTAACGTGTTATAAGTCTGTATCTGGTTGTACTGCTATAAAGAAAAAGAATGAGTCAACAGGTCTGGATATGGGAGTAAAGACAACAATAACCACATCGGAAGGTAAGAAATATAATATATCTATTGGAGAAAGTAAACGCCTTAAGACTCTGCAGAGGAAATTACATAGCAGAGTAAAGGGTTCAAAGAATAGATATAAGATACGCCTTGCCCTGAGAATGGAATATGAACATATAGCCAATCAGAGGAGAGATAAAGCAAATAAGATAGTATCTGAATTATTAAGAAATAATGAATTAATCTATATGCAGGATGAGAATATAAAGGGTTGGCATAAAGGATTATTCGGGAAACAGGTTCAGAATTCAGCACTTGGAACGATAAAGAATAAATTAGAGCAGTCCGGCCGGGTAATAATTCTGGCCAGAAATCTGCCAACAACGAAATGGTGTCATAAGTGCGGTAATATTGTAGACATCTCCCTCTCAGACAGAATATTCACCTGTAATGTATGTGGTTATAGTGAGGACAGAGACATTAAGTCAGCTAAAACAGTAAAATAT
>JBEHWP010001058.1:0-2040 GCA_040217665.1 Vulcanimicrobiota bacterium | reverse complement strand
CAGTTTTACCGTAAAAATTTGTATCCTTTACTACCATATTACCGGAACCCATGCCTGAAGCAGGTTTTTCTACTATGACCTGTGTTAAACTCGGACAGTAGAAATTGGAATCTTCTATTGTTATATCACCTGTAATACGGAGTTTAAGAGGTCCTGCTGCAGTTAATGTATTACCATTGCAGGTTACACCGGGAGGTAATGTGTCTGTTACGGGAAAAGGCCCCAGAACACCACCCAGATAATAATTGAGGTTACCGTTTTCAACACGATAGGTTGCATTGCCTGCAGGAGGTGTTATTTCATTGGGGTCACTATGATTTGCTTTAAGATTATTAAAAGTCCATTCAGTGAAATTTAAAGGTACTTCTGCTACAGGACGGTTTGGATCACTGTTGTCATTGTAATTCCCTGGAGGTTCGACTCCCGTTTTTATGAAATTGCTTATTCTACCACGACCGGTAACCTTACCGTTTACATCATAAAAAGGCGGAAATGGTAAGTTTATATGAAAGATGATAAGATTTAAATCTATCCAGACTATATCGGCATTAAATGAATATTCCGGATAAATCCCTCCGTTGGCATGAATATTTCCTGTATAACCGGGAACTGCATTGACTTTAACATAAAACGCATCATTCATATCAACAGGGCCGTTACTGGCCAGTCCTAGCTGAAGACTCCTCGGTCTCAGTATTGTTTCTACTGTTCTTTTGAATTTTCTTGCATAACCTACTGAAGTCAGTTTTATAGAGTAAGGAGGCATTTCGCCAATCTGATTCGGTTCATTAATATTGTTTTGTATGGTTACGTCATATCCTACACCATTACTCAGATTTCCTGTAACATTGATATACCTGTCAGGGTCACTTTCCAGTTCATAAACTGCCATTGCAATCCCTGCTTCTGCTGCATTCATTGCTATGATACTTTTTATCTGCCTTGAAGCAAAATTTAAATTCGCCAGGGTACTTTGAAATAAAGCCAGAATCAGTATACTGGTAACCATCATAACTCCGAGAACTGTTATTAAAATCAGTCCTTCTTTTCTTTTAAAAAACATATAAAATTCCTCCCTAATTTCTGAAGTAAACCCTTGTTTTGTATTCTGACTGTTCTTTCATGTGTTTCTTCAATGATACAGCACGAACCGTTACTGAAATTGTCATATAACGTTTGCTTACATACTCATTCGGATCGGGTAGCACTGCTTCAAGTTTATATATTCCATGGGCAATTACCCTGCATCTGCTGTCACCCGGTGTATAATTACATTCAGGTTCCATATCCTCTGATAGTAAAGGTATGGTTCTTTCAATATAATATTCGAAACCACTCAAAGGAGGTGTGGCAGTATCTTTCGGATTATATTCCTTCCTTATTAACATTTTATCTTCTGTAGCTGTATCAGGAAAAAGAAAATATATGATATATTTTTGCCATGCCATTTTCCCTGTAGAGAGTTCATATTTAAGATCGACACCGTTAATTTCTACTGCTGACAGGAAACTTATAGCAGCAGGGCAGTTGGCATCTATATTCTCTACTCTGGCAGATCTTATATCTGATTCCATAAGTTCTCTTGTTAAATAACCTATGGCGGAAATAGCACTGCCCTGAATGCCCCCTCTTGCACGGCCTATGACAGATAGCCTCATGCTGCTGATCATTACAACACTGATAGCTGTTAACATCAGGCTGATTATTATTATAGATATTATAAGTTCTACCAGGGAAAAACCTGATTTTTTTAACTTATTTATCATTTACTTTGTTTACATAGGTGGTAAGTTTAAATTTAGTATTTCCTAACGTATTATCTTTCCAACCTATATTTACCTCAACTTTTTTTATACGCGATTCCGATAACCCTCCTATCCTGGATATGTCTATTTCAGCTGTAAAAGGAATTCCATTTATAATATTCTGCTCAAGGATAACAGTTTTATGTGTATTTACCGGATATTTATCAAAATCCAGTTCCAGATCATTTTTATAGGTTTCCATTACCTGCTGTGCCAGTGATACAGCAACTATTTC
>JBEHWP010001057.1:0-2041 GCA_040217665.1 Vulcanimicrobiota bacterium | reverse complement strand
ATAAGTTCCGGGAATGGCGCCATTACACTTCAAGCTGGACTGCTCGCAGGAGTATTCGGGGGACTTCTAAATTGTTCAGGGGAGGAGATATAATAAAAAGGTGTGGACCAGTCAACGGATTAGTCGGTTTCGATGTCTGTTTAATGTGTAGTTAACCACGATGATTTTAATGTATAAACCTCGTCATTGCGAGCGAAGCGAAGCAATCCCACTGGTAGGAACCAATCCGATGGGATTGCTTCGTTGCTATCGCTCCTCGCAATGACACACATCTTAATCATTGTGGCTGTCTAGCAGCCTGTGTGATTACTCTCATAATTTTATTTATTTTCTCCCTGATTATAAAAAAATCAGGAAGAATTTACATATATAAAGCAGATAATAAACGTACTGTCTATAGAATACTGTTCAAATCTTCTAAACCTATCACATAGCAGGCTGTAACCTCCTTTTCGCTCTGAAAATCTTGAGTAAATTGTGAACTGCACAGTCAATACGCCAGAGAGAATTTACTTTATCCAGTCCCCTGAGTAAAAACTGTCTTAGCCCCCTCCCTTCTTTTATCTGCCCAAATACTGGTTCTATAGATGTCATCCTTAATTTATATCTTTTTTTACCATGTTCGGTTCTCAATTTTATTCTCATATTCCTTCTCATAAGGTCTTTTTGTGTAGTGTTTTCAGGAATAGTATCAGCTGGTAGATTATCCATATTTCGCCATTCCTTATGTGTTACTTTCTCCGGTGGTATGAACGTTTCTATATTCTTATCCTTTAATACTCTAAGATTCTCTTCACTATAATAACCTGTATCTGCTGATACTTCAGGAGGAATTTTACCAGTATTATCTATGGTTCCTTCTATAAGGGGAGGTAAAGAGTGTTTATCGTCTGCCGTATTGGTTACAAAAGCATCCACTATAATCTGAGTCTCTCCATCTACTGCAGCCTGGGCATTATAAGCCTGGATAAATGCCTTCTCTGAACTCTTCATTATCCTTGACTCACTATCAGTAAAATTTCTTTGTGCTTTATCCTCTGGTTTTGCTTTATCTGGATCCTTTCTTGGTTTGAAATTACGGCCTTCTTTTTCTGCTTCCTCTTTCCTCTTTTCCTGTTCTATTTTTGCTTTTTCCTTTGCCTCTTTTTCTAAGGCTTTCTTTGCCCCAATTATTGCCTTCAGTCGTTTACTTTTTAACTTTATTTCATCTGGTAATTCATTCCTTGATTTCTTTCCATGCTTTTTATCCTCTTCTTTATCTATTTCTACACTCTCTTTAAAATATTTATCTATTTCTTCTTTCAGCCTCTTTTCCTCTTCTATCATCCGTCCATAACTCATTGCGCTATGACGGGAGGCATGTCCTTTTATCTTTGTTCCGTCTATTGCTACATGTCCCAGTTTTACAAGGCCACATTTTCCAGCTAACTTGATACTCTGGAAAAATAAATTCCCAAGAGCTTTGTGATGACGGCTCCTGAATTGATTTATAGTCCAGTGGTCAGGATATTGATTACCTGATATTACTCGAAATCCTATATCTTCATGTAAAGCTTTCTCCACTCTCCTACTTGAACGGATACCCTGACTGAATGCATATAGCCATATCTTTACCATCATCAATGGTGAATACGGCGGTTGACCAAGCTCCTCTCTATATTCTTTGTATATTTCTGACAGATCCATCTCTTCTACCATCTCACTTATGAAATATGCAAGATGTCCTTCAGGCAACCAGTCATGCAGGGACGGAGGAAATAAATATTGTTCATTTTGATTGTATTCTTTAAAATTCTTTCTCATAATATTTATTATTCGACATTTCTTTTTAATATCATGCTAAAATATATGTAAATGTTTAATTACTAATCACACAGGCTGCTAGTAGTCCAAGGTTTCATGTAATTTTTTTATTTATTACCTGAAGAAGTTACTATCTACCCCCTGAGATAAATTCAATATTATAATTTTGCAACAAATTATATTTTTCTTTATATTAATTTATCAAGCTCTGACAATGAATTATTGATTTACAGATTAT
>JBEHWP010001056.1:0-2042 GCA_040217665.1 Vulcanimicrobiota bacterium | reverse complement strand
TGGGTTTCTATTAAAATACTATCGTCTTCTGCTACCTGACCTTCTTCGACTTTAATCTTCAGATTTGTTTCTTCAAGTTTTTCTCTGGCCTGTCCTAGAGTCAGACCTGTTATATCCGGGACTGTAACCATATCCTGGCCTGCGCTCGTCACAACTGTTACCTGAGAATTTTTTGCTCCCTTTTCTCCTGCAGGAGGATCCTGTGATATAATAAGACCTTTTTCTATATCACTGTGCTTTGAACCGCCTGCTTTAAGCTTCAGTTCTTTTGCCATAAGAACTTTTGTTGCTTCTTCTTCCGTAAGGCCTGCTAAATCAGGTATTACCACTTCTTCTATTTTTTTACTGATTTTTACTCTTATTTTAGTTTTTTCATCTACTTTAACTCCTCTCACAGGCTGTTGTAACATAACAGTTCCCGGAAGATATTTATCTGTTGCTTCTTCTTCTTCTACATAAATTTCAAGGCCGATTTTTTTCAGTTCCGATGTCGCTTCATCCAGACTCTGACCTGTTATGTCAGGTACTTCTATTTTCCCTTTACCCAGGCTTATTACAACCTTTACCGTGCTGTTATTCTTTACTGATTTTCCCGGTGCCGGTTCCTGGGAAATTATTTTTCCTTCAGCAATGACATCGTCATTTTTAGTTGAAATAATTTCCAGTTTCAGTTTCAGAGAAGAAAGTTCTTTTTTTGCTTCTGCTTCTGTTTTCCCTATAATCAGAGGTGTTTTTACAGATGAATAATGTTTTTTTATATAAGGTATTCCTGCCAGAATTATGCCTGTAAGGATAACTACAATACCTATTATGAGAGGGGTAAGATTTTTTTGTTTCTTCGGAAGAATAATCTTTTTTTCCTGTTTTGGTATTGCAGGAGGAGCTTTTCTTATAACGGTTTTTTCCGTATCAAGGTCATAGCTTTTGAGTCTTTCTATTGTATCCTTATCTACTTTATCGGGCCTGTTTGATTTTTTTAAAGACTTTAATTCTTCTGCCATATCAGATGCTGTTTTATAACGGTCTTCAGGTGCTTTATTCATAGCTTTAAGTATTATATCCTGAAGTTTTGGCTCTATATCAGTATTAAATGTTACAGGAGGGACAGGTTGATCCTTTATATGTTTCAGAGCTATTGATACGGCAGTCTCTCCGTCGAAAGGATATCGGGCAGTTGAAAGATAATAGAGTAATACACCTGTAGAATATATATCTGATGAAATAGTGGTTTCTTTACCTTCTGCCTGTTCAGGAGAAAAATAGTATACTGACCCCATTACTGTTCCCGGTTTTGTCATTGTTCCCGTATCCAGAACCCTTGCAATGCCGAAATCTACTACTCTGATTGTTTTGTCTTCTGCCTGTATAATATTTTGAGCTTTAATATCTCTGTGAATAACCCCTTTTTTATGAGCATAATCCAGAGCCTCACATATTTCTGTACCTATTCTTATGACCTCATCTGCAGGAGCCGGTTTACCACCTGAAATCAATCTGTCGAGAGTGCCTCCCGGAAGATATTCCATTACTATGAAATATACGTCTTCTTCCTGTCCTATATCATATATATTTACTATATTGGGATGGGAAAGTTTTGCAGCAGATCTTGCTTCTCTATAAAATCTCTCTATACCGTCTTCGTCCAGGCTAAGATTTTGTCTGAGTATTTTAACGGCAACAGTCCTTTGAAGCAGAAGATCCGTTCCTTTGAATACCGATGCCATCCCACCTTCTGCTATCAGTTCTGTTAATTTATATCTTTCTTTAAGAACTCTATCAATAAGTGACATTTATTTATCCCTCTTGAAATCTGCAAAATATGAGAAATTTCCTGAAACCTCACTATATTACATAAAATATAACAGATTTTGAAATTCTTTATATTTTAACATAATATTATTTATAAATACAAGTACGAAGATTTTATAGAGGGATTAAGGAATATCTATAGAATTTTTCTGATATTATAATTATATAATATTATTAAGGGAGGAAAATTTTATGGATAAAAACTTTTCCTGCAGGGAAGATTTCAAGTTTGC
>JBEHWP010001055.1:0-2043 GCA_040217665.1 Vulcanimicrobiota bacterium | reverse complement strand
TTTTATAAACTGATAAGATATTCTCCCGGTAATATACTCACTCTGTCAGGAAAGGTAAAAATACATCTGTCCGTACTGGGCATAATCATATTTCTGTTGAAAGCCTGGGGTATATATCTTGCAAGGTACGAATTACTTTATTCTACAAGAGGAGTAATTTACGGAGCTTCTTATACAGATGTAAATGTTCAGATACCGGTAATGAACATAATGATCGGTATGGCTCTTATATGCAGTTTTATTGTCCTTCTTAACCTTTATATAAAAAACTGGAAGACCATTTTCTGGTCAATAATTATTTATATCATATTTTCTATTCTGGGAGGTTCCGTTTATCCGGGACTGATACAGCAGTTTGTTGTAATTCCGAATGAAATAGGAAAAGAAAAAGAATTTATTAAAAGAAATATTGAATATACACTGAAAGGTTACGGCCTTGATAAAGTGATAGAAAAGGAATTTCCTGCCAATGAAAGTCTGACAGCAGAAAGTATATATAGAAATGAAGCAACTGTAAAAAATATAAGATTATGGGACGGACGGCCTCTGCTGGACACTTATGCACAGCTTCAGGAAATAAGACCATATTATGATTTCATAGATGTAGATATAGACAGGTACACTATAGACGGAGACTACAGACAGGTTATGCTATCTGCCAGAGAAATAGCCTATGATCAACTATCAACCGGCGACTGGATTAATCAACATATAACCTATACTCACGGATACGGACTATGTCTGTCTCCGGTAAACAGCATATCAAAAGAAGGATTACCGGAATTTTTCATAAAAGATATACCTCCTGTGTTTACAACAAATCTAAGAATAGACAGACCTGAAATATATTATGGAGAAATAACAAAAAACTACTCCATAGTAAACACAAAATCCAGTGACAATATATCTCAGGAATTTGATTACCCTTCAGGAACAACAAATAAATACTGCACCTATCAGGGCTCAGGAGGAATAGCGCTTTCTTCTTTCTTAAGAAAACTTGCCTTTGCCAGACACATTAACTCTATGAAGATTCTTCTGAATAAAGATATAAAAGAAGAGAGCAGAATAATGATTTATAAAGATCTTAATACAAGACTCAAGAAAGCTTTTCCGCTCCTGATTTATTCAAATGATCCTTATATAATCATTGCAGACGGTAAGCTCTTATGGTTCTGTGACGCATACACAATATCAGATAAATATCCTTATTCCATGCCATATAATTTTCGTGAAGATTATAAAATAAACTATATAAGAAATTCAGTAAAAGTAGTAGTAAATGCCTATAACGGGAATATTGATTTTTATAAAAATGACACAGAAGATCCTGTAATAAATACGTATGAAAAAATCTTTCCCCATGTCTTTAAAGATATGTCGGAAATGCCTGAAGCCATAAAAAGCCATATAAGATATCCTGAAGAATTAATGGCCATACAGAGTAAAATATATTCTACATATCACATGAAGGAACCACAGGTATTTTATAACAAAGAGGATATGTGGACCATACCGAAAGAAATTTCTGATACACAGGAAGAGGAAATCAAGCCCTATTACATTATAATGAGCCTTCCTGGAGAGAAAAAAGAGGAATTTATTCTCATGATGCCCTTTACACCTATGAAAAAAGATAATTTATCTGCCTGGATGTGTGCCAGATGTGACGGAGAAAACTATGGAGATATAATACTCTATCGTTTTCCCAAAAAGAAAATGGTCTATGGCCCCGGTCAAATAGAAGCCCGTATCAATCAGGACACAGAAATATCAAAACAGCTTTCATTATGGAATCAGGAAGGTTCAGGAGTAATAAAAGGTAATCTTCTCGTAATACCGCTTGAAAATTCCCTTATATATGTAGAACCATTATATTTAAAAGCGGAAAAAGGCCACTTACCTGAATTAAAAAAGGTTATATTAGTCTATGGAAGCCAGATAATCATGGAAAATAATCTTGAAAAAGCAATAAAAACTATGTTTAACATCTCCAATAATCATTTAATTCCTGTTACCGAAAAAGAAAAACCTGTTGAAGTA
>JBEHWP010001054.1:0-2053 GCA_040217665.1 Vulcanimicrobiota bacterium | reverse complement strand
AAATTTAATTTTAAATCCTTATTTTTTACCATGCGTATATCTTCAAACATTAATAAAAATCTTTTTATGTCTCTTTCTTCCATATGGCTGTTACTAACTAAATATTTTATACCCTCTATATCTATTAGAGAAGGTTCCCTTAAAAATTCGATATTCTTCTTTATCCTTAATAGGCTTAGTACATTTTTTCCGATTAAGTCTTTTGCTTTTTTACCAATCATATTTTCAAATTTAGAGTTTACCCATAAAATATCACCATTTTCCTTTGCAGATAATAACCCCAAGTCCACATTGTTGATTATCATCTTTAAAGACATTTCGGATTCTTTAAGAAGTTGACGGCTTTTTTCAATTGATTTTGTAATGCTTACAATATCTTTTATATATTTAACCGTAAGCTCTTCCTTAAAAGATAATTCCAAATTCAAGGTGTTAACAATCTCATATATACTTCTTATACTCATAATTCTCGAACCTATTTCGACTACTTCTTTTATATAACTGGGCACCAGTTCCCCTTCTCCGGGCGTTATTGCAATATCTAAACAACGATATTCATCATAATCGCATCCAGGGTAATATGGAATGAAATTTATGTGGTTTATTCCAAGTTCTTTTAATTGTTCTATAGCTTCATAAGCAGATAGTTTTGAGTCATTAACAAATAATACATCTCTTCCCTCTTCAATTTTTATTATCTCTCCAAGATTTTTATGATTTATGACCCTGTCTGTAATTAAAAAATCACACCTTATTTTAAACCTTTTAATTAGCTGCTGATATGTTAATTTGCTACTTGCGATAATTAAATCGTAATAATCCATATCCTTAAAATTCGATACTGTGCATTTATCTATTTCAACATATTTACCAATTAATCCAAACAACTGGTTATAAAGTGTATCAGAAGTCGTTTCACCATATGTTACAATCAGTATTTTTTTCATTTTATTTCTCCTCAAATTTTGCATTATAAGATTCACTTTCTAAAGTATCAAAAATGCAAGAATATGTCAAAGAGAATAATCCTGTTTTTTGAAAACTTTAAAAATTCTAATATTTCAAAAATACTTAGGCGTCTCATCCAATAATTACGATGAGACGCCTAGGTATTAGTATCTAAATTATTAATGGTCTATTCTGTTATCAACTTAACCTCAACCGGTATGGATTTTTCAACCATCTCTCCAGTCATCAATTTTATAGCCGTTTCAACCGCTGTGATACCCATTTTTTCTGGCTGTTGTGCTACAGTTGCCGCCATTTTGCCTTCTTTTACAGCTGCCACTGCATCATCAGTCGCATCAAATCCTACAATTTTAATATCCTTGCCTGAAGCACTTATTTCTTCTGCTACTCCAAATGTCATTTCATCATTGTGTGCAAAAACACCCTTTAAATCACCTGAAGCCTGTAAAATATTCTCCATAACATCCAATCCCTCTGCACGATTGAAGTTAGCAGTCTGACTTGCCACAACATCTAAATCCTTATCTGCCACCTCATGAAAACCTGCTCCTCTGTCAATAGTCGCAGATGCTCCTGGAACACCCTGACGTTCAGCTACTTTAGCACCTTTTCCAACCAGCTCAAGCAAATATTCTGTTGCCATTTTTGCACCCGCTACATTGTCTGATGCAATCTTACAATCTACTTCTACGCCATTTTCTTCTGCAGTAGCCTTTGCCCCATCTACCAGAGTTACGAAGAATGGGTTATTTAGCGTAGATACTTAAAATCCCACACTACCACTTGTTTCCATATCTGATCCATCTGTCCCGTCATTGCTGCTGCATGCACTCATCGCCGCTATCATTGTTAACGATAATGCGACTGCTACAATTCTTTTTAGTTTCATATTCCTTCTCCTCTCACACTGATGGGTAGTGTAAAGTTTTACACCCCTGTTTTGTTTAATATTGCTATATATTCAAAGGTTTTCACTGTTTTTTTTAATAAAAAAACAATGACCCCCCATTTTCTGATATAATTTGAGTTACCACACAACAAATAAAACAGAAAGGCAAGGGTGCCATTGTTATGTCTCAAATTA
>JBEHWP010001053.1:0-2059 GCA_040217665.1 Vulcanimicrobiota bacterium | reverse complement strand
AATTTCCACATGGAGATGGAATAAAAAACAGAAGGAAAAAAGATTCATTTAGAGATAACAATTTTAATTCTTCCCTCTTCCGCAGAATTAATCTGAACCTTATCCCTGATATAATCTGCCACAATAAGTCTTATTTTTCTTCCGTCTTCTACAGAGGTTTCATCTCTGCCGGCCATAAGGGAATTCCAGTTACCCTGAATATAGGAAGTGGCAAGTTTATAATTTTTACCGGTTTCAAGAGGTTTATCTCCTATAAAAATATCCGACACCCTCTCTCCTTCAGGCTTCTTCGGGTCATAGGTCATATTCAGTCCTGAAACCTGGTAGAGACCCTGTGTGTTTTTAGGTCCAACCAATTTACTCACACCGTCTTCCAGAATTTTCTTTATTGTTTCTCCCGTCACAGACCATGTTTCTACCGATGCGTCAAGGGATTTTCCCATCCATAGACTGGTTTCTGTGAGATCCTCCATTGTAATCTCACCTTTCGGGAGAACACTGGGCGGCGGATTTTTTCTGTCTGTAGCAAAAAAATTACTGTCAAGGAGTACAACATCTGCCTGAGTTTCCTCCCTTATAGCATCTGTCACCAGATTGCCAAGGGTAGAATCAGTCGGCGTTTTTATGTCATGAATTAATTTTTTATTTAAAAACCCCAGTTTTTCCGAAAGTATTGTATTTTCTTCCATGACATATTTATCTTTTATTGTCTTTACATCTTCATCAATCGGTGATTTTCTGTCCACAGGAATCAATTTATGTTCTATAGAAACAATCTTCCCTGTTCCCCTGTCAAATGTTAAAGACAGATCGCCCAGATATAAATCATCTGTATTTACATCCGTATGGGCACCTATGCCGGCATGGACAATCCTTGTACCGTTTACTTCAACTTTTTCTTTTGTAGGGGTATGGGTATGACCGCCTATAATAAGATCTATGCCGGGAACCTCTCTTGCAATATCTTTATCGGATATAATATCTTTATGTGCTTCATTCGGTTCAAGCCCTAAGTGGGAGAGAAGAATAATATTTTTAATGCCCTTTCCTTTCACTTCTTCTACAGATTTTTTAACAGCTTCCAGAGGATCTGTAAGGATTAAATCCTTTACTTTACTCGGGTCTACCATGAGATCTTTCTTATCAGGTGTCCTCACACCTATAAAGGCAATCTTTATGCCTTCTATTTCGGCTGTCGCATAAGGGGCAAGTCCTTTAGTGTTTGCTCCCAGAATGGGGAAAGTAGCTCTTCCTATAAGAGCATTTCCCAGTTCAAATCCTCCATCGTCATAAAAATGATTGCCTGTTATGGCAAGGTCACAGTCTCTGTTATTCATAAGATCTATCTCTTCCCTGCCTCCTGAGACTATGGAATGAAATCTGTAACCCTGTGAAGCATCACCTGCATCAACCCAGAATTCATCCGGTTCTATGAGAGTGGATACAGAGGCCATGTTGCCATGAATATCATTTGTATGTTTCATATTAAGGACGATTTCTTTATCGGAAACTGTTCCCGTTATATGTTTTTCCGTCTTATATCCTTCTATATCGAGGGTAACGGGAAGAGTAACTGAAGATTTGTGTTTAAAGGTAAGGAAATCTTCTTTTTTCGGCTCATGGGAAGATAGAGTGACAGAATCATTTACAGATAAACTATCTTTTTCAGATTTATTTTTTATTGTTTTTGTATCATATTCATGTTTTGTATAATTTATTCTGTTTATATTCATATCATAATCCCCTCCGAAAAATAGATAATAAATTTCCTCTATTTTATTATAGTCTAAAATTTAATTTATTTTGGAATTAATATGTTAAATTTTTGTTAATTTTTCAAATAAAAGTTTCTTCCCGCCACGCGTTAAGCGTCACGAAAGCATATATATTATTTATGCTTACCTCAACAGCTTCATCTGCAGATGTCTATTACTTATATTCCAGTCCTCTTCCAGGTGTATACTGGGGCCAGCATCCTTCAGGACATCCAATGGCACTATGGGAATTTTCCACGCCACAACATAATGTAAAGTTATTGGGCTTTGAACTGAAGACATAT
>JBEHWP010001052.1:0-2061 GCA_040217665.1 Vulcanimicrobiota bacterium | reverse complement strand
AATTTTCTGTCATTACTTCCGAAATATATAAGGCCGTTTACAATACATGGGCTTGACCATATGTCTCCCCCTGTCTCGAATTCCCAGGATTTTACCCCTGTTCTGGCATTAAGGCAGTAAAGTTTTCTGTCACTGCTTCCGAAATAAATAAAACCTTCTGCTATGCACGGACTTGAACTGATTTTATCACCTGCATAGAAATCCCATATTTTATTTCCGGTTTTTGCTTCAAGACAATAAAATTTCTTATCATCACTTCCGAAATAAATATATTCATCTCCGGCAGAAGGACTGGATAAAATCCATGAACCTGTCTGGAAATCCCATATTTTTTCTCCTGATTTTATATCCAGACAGTAAAGATTTTTATCATTACTCCCGAAATAAGCATTTCCTCCGGAAATACAGGGACTGGATTTTATCATGCCTCCTGTTTTAAAATCCCAATTTTTTTTACCTTCTTTTGTATCAATACAGTAGAAATTATAATCATCACTGCCGAAGTAGACAGAGCCTTTATAGACACAGGGACTGGAATCAACGAAATTATCTGTTATAAATTCCCATAATTTAGTACCATCTCTTGCTCTGAGGCAATAGAGTTTTTTATCATTACTCCCGAAATAAACATAACCGTGACTGATACAGGGATTTGACTGGAAACCGAGATTTGTGTCAAAGCTCCATATCTTTTCTCCTGTTCTTGCTTCTATACAGTAGATGGTTTTACCGCTGCCATAATAGACAAGACCCTGGGCAATACATGGACTAGAAGAGAATGTATAGGCACCTGTGTCAAAATCCCATATCTTGCTTCCGTTTCTTGCATCAAGACAGTAGAGTTTTTTATCATAACTGCCGAAGTAAACACAGTTTTCCCATACACATGGACTTGATGTAACAGGGCCATCGACTGTACATTCCCATATCTTTTTTGCCTGTTTTCTGAGTTCTGTCGTAACAGGTCTTGTAAGCTTTGATGTTATTCTTACCGGTTGTGATGTCGATAATACACGGTACATTTCTTTTGCGCTCATATATCTTTCTCGCGGGTCTTCTCTTAAGGCTTTCATAATAACTCTTTCTACTTCAACAGATATGGTAGGCATTATTTTTCGCGGCGGAGCAAATTTAAAAGGTATCGGTTCTATTCCTGTAAGGAGATGATGCATTGTAGCACCAAGGGCATAGATATCCGAACGTGGTTCCGCGTCACCTCTGCACTGTTCTGCAGGAGCATAACCTGCCGTTCCTATGGCGGTTTTCTGACTCCCGCTGTATTTACTGGAAACCCTTGCTATGCCGAAATCTATTAAGACAGCTTTACCTGTATTATTTATCATAATATTACCGGGTTTTATATCTCTGTAAATGATAGGAGGCGACTGGGTATGGAGGTAATCCAGAACATCCAGAACCTGTTTTGCCCATTCGACTATTTTTTTCTCAGGCAATCCGGGAGTCCCTTCCTTTTTCAATTTTCTTTCCAGATCTTCTCCTTCGATAAAATTCATAACAAGATAATACCTGCCATAACAGATAAAACTATCAACATATTCCGGTAAACTGGGATGATCCAGTTTCGCAAGTAACTGGGTCTCTCTTTTAAACCATTCTGTAGCCTTTTCATGTTCTTCTTTTTTACCATAAGGAGGAAGAAGTTCTTTTACTGCACATATTTTATGAAGACTATCATATGAAGCTTTATAAACTGCACCCATACCGCCGGCTTTTATGAGATCTATAATAGTATAACGATTATCCAGTTTTGTTCCTGCAGGTAAGGGGCCATTGAAGGAAACAACAGGCTGTGATAACCTGTTCCCGCATATTGTACAGAATTTTGCTACATCTCTATTTTCTTTTCCGCAATTATCACAAAATACAGACATTATTTACCACCTTGAAGAGCGCAATACATGACGTATAATTATTATCGGTCATTTGCTGTTTTTTCTTTATAGTGTATTTCATAACTTACTGGAATTTAGTGAGTAGTGAATGGTGATTAGTGAGTAGAAATGGATTTTCCCGCTCATTACTCACTATTCACTCATTAAT
>JBEHWP010001051.1:0-2067 GCA_040217665.1 Vulcanimicrobiota bacterium | reverse complement strand
AAATGACTCTATGAAGAAAATCTCTGAAGCGTTTGAACCGTTTTGCAGTATTTATGATAGAAAGTGGTACGGCCTTGAAGACTGTTCAGAAGAAGAATACATAGAATCTGTTGAGCTATTTAAATACTGTTTGAGAAATATTAAGAGAATATGAAATTTAAATGGTACTATATTTTACCTGTTATATTGTTCATTATCTTCTTTATTTTTCTTATAGTTATCCTGTCTTTTTTCCCGAAAAAAAAGGTGGATTTTTCTTCTTACAGCACAGGGCCGGAAGGAACAAAAGGGGCATTTATGCTTTTATCGGAACTTGGCTTCAATGTATCACGTTATGAGAAAAGTTTTAATAGTCTTCCCGATGGAGTATTGCTTATAATAGAACCTGATTATGACCTTACGGAAATAGAAATTTTTTATTTGAAACAATGGCTCTCCAATGGTAATACCCTTGTATTTTTCTCTGAATATGATAACAGTCTCTATAAAAAATGGAATATGAAAGTGAAAGAAAGTAAATCTTCCGGTGTATTTCAGCCTTTGCACTCTTCCGGCCCCGTGTCGGGAGTGACTGATGTGAAGTTTACATCTATGTCCAGGATTGATGGTTTTACAGATGGTATGGTAGAATATTTCGGTGATATTACAGGCCCGTTAATGGTAACATGTCCTGAAGGCAAAGGACAGGCGGTATTTATAACAGATAATACGTTAATTTCAAATAAATCCATAGGAAATCTGGATAATTCCGTATTACTGGTAAGTATAATGAACAGTTATGCAGGTAAAGGCAGTAATATATTTTTTGACGAATATCATCATGGCTATGGTACTGTTACTTATGACAGAAAAGAGACACTCCGTACCTGGATGCCTGTTTATATGAAGGTTATAATTCTTCAACTTTTTCTTGCTATTTTTATATGTTTATTTGCCAGAAGTCTCAGGTTTGGTTCACCTGTCCCTTTATCTACAAAACCTTCCGGCCCATGTCAGGCTGAATTTGTTATATCCATGGCAAATCTTTTTATCAGAGCAGAAGGAAGAAAAGAAATTGCTGCCGAACTCTATTCGTCTTTTAAAAGAGATATTGTGAAAAAATTGGCCATTAAGAATCAGGAAGATTACAATGAAATTGCCGGAAAGGTTTCGGAACGAACCGGTCTTCCTTCCGAACCTCTCGTAGAACTTATAAAATCAGCCTCTTCGGAAAGGGGCAAAATGAGTGAGAAAGAATTATTTAACTGGTATAAGGAAATGAAAAAATACAGAAAGGGATTCGGCAGTGAGCAGTGAGCAGTGAACAGTGAGCAGTAAAACTTATCCGTTACGATAATTATAGAAAGGATCTTGATTAAATGTCCGTAAAAGATGTATTTACTCCCGTAACAGAGGAAATATCTAAAATTATAGTCGGTCAGGAAGATGTTATAGAATTTCTCTATGTGGCTCTTCTTACAGAAGGTCATATTTTGCTTGAAGGCGTGCCGGGAGTCGCGAAAACACTTATTATGAAGACTCTGTCTGCAGTAATTGACTGTGATTTTAAAAGGATACAGTTTACACCTGATCTGATGCCTGGCGATATTTCCGGCACCCATGTGTTCAATCCTGCAAAGAGTGAGTTTTATCTGAAGAAGGGGCCTGTATTTACAAATTTCCTCCTTGCAGACGAGATAAACAGAACTCCTCCCAAGACTCAATCAGCACTTCTTGAAGCCATGGAAGAACGGCAGGTTACAATAGAAGGAGAAACTATTGAACTTCCGTCTGTTTTTATGGTTCTTGCCACTCAGAATCCCGTAGAATATGAAGGAACCTATCCTTTACCTGAGGCACAGTTAGACAGATTTCTCCTGAAGGTAAATATTAAATATCCTTCGGAAAAAGAAGAAAATCAGATTTTACAGAACCATCACAGAGGGTTTAATCCACACAGATTTGACAGACTGAATATTAAAACCCTGGCGGATAGCAACAGGATTCTTGAGTGCAGGACAGAGGTGCAGAAGGTAATAGTAGAAGAGAACATTTTTGACTATATAATAAAGATTTCAGGCCGTACCA
>JBEHWP010001050.1:0-2067 GCA_040217665.1 Vulcanimicrobiota bacterium | reverse complement strand
ATACTGATAGTAAGAGCCTGAGAGATATTGAACATAATAAACCACAGAGGCAGAATAACAAGGCATGTGATAGCTATAAAAATCCAGAGTAATTCCCTGTCATATCCGAAATATAAAAAAGCAAGATAAAGTATTGTAAATAATATATATGGAATATAACCGACAATATTAACAGTACATAAAATTTTAAAATTATTTCTATAAATAGAAATTGACCGATCCAGTATATCTGCAACGGTTAAAGGAGGGGACATAAATCTATCCTATCAGAATTCAGGTGAATTCAATTTCTAATCAACATTTAAAGAAGAAATAATCCTGGTAATTATATCTATTTCTTTATTACCTACAGAGCTTATATCGTCAGAATGTTCTTTTGACGCAGAAGCTATGCCATGCATACCTGATGCAAGTATGGTTTTAACCTTTGTCTTTGTATCTCTGTCCAGTAATGCAAGTCGGTAATTAATCAGTTTGCACACATCGTCAACATAAGAAAAAGCATCTTTTTCAAATTTACCTGTAACATGTTCAAAAAATCCTTCCGGTCCTTCTATATCAGATAAATGGAGTGCATCTCTTAAGCTGTTCTCATATTCATCCATTGCCATAGATTCCTGAAGAGAAACCCTCTTGTCAACAGCTCCGACCAGAAGAAATGGCAGGGTTAAAACCTGAAGCACATGTTCTTCTTCCAGTTTAAAACCGGATATTTTTTTAAGATATTCATCTCTTCTCATTATCTTTATCTCCTATTCAGAGCCTCTAAAGCTTCTTCTTTACTATTCTTGGCTTCCATATAATCAGGGTCAATTTCAAGAGCTCTGTCATAACATTTAATAGCTTCTTCATATTTTCCCATTATATATAAATTATAACCTTTCATATGCCATGCATATGTAAATGCCGGGTCAAGCTCCAGGGCATTATCAAAATATTGAAGTGCTTTTTTATATTTACCTGTTTTATGACAGGCATACCCCTTACCATTCAATGCATTTGTAAAAGAAGAATCTACGTCCAGTATTTTGTTAAAACATTTAATAGCTTCTTTATATCTTCCAAGGTTATTCAATGACCATCCTTTATTGCTGAGAAGTTCCACATCACCGGGTCTCAATTTTAAAGCCTCATCGTAAGAAGAAATGGCTTCTTCATATCTCCCGAGTTTATCCAGAGCCCATCCCTTATTAACCCACACTTCCACATCTTTGCCGTTAATCTTCAGTACCCTGTCAAGAGAGTAGATCATTTCTTCATATTTTCCCAGCATAGTCAGAGTCCATCCCCTGTTAAACCAGCTTTCAGTATCATCAGGTTTTATCTGTAAAATTTTATCGTAACATATAACTATTTCTTCATATTTTCCGAGTTTTTCAAGGGTCAATATTTTATTATTCAATGCCTCCATATCCGATGGTTCTATCTCAAGGGCTTTATCAAAACATTTCAATGCGTCATCATATTCCAGGAGATAATAGAGGGCAAGTCCCTTGTTATTCCACGGGTTGGTATATTTATGTTTCGGATCGAGAGCTTTTCTGTAGGACTTAAAAGCTTCTCTTCTTTCGCCGCTGCCGGACAGTTCCTGCCTTTTTATATACCATTCATAGGAATTATTCGGGTCAAGTTTTAAAACCTTATGATAACATCTTATAGCTTCTTCGTATCTGCCAAGAGCTTTAAGAGCATTTCCCTTTAATTTAATAGTTTTTACATCCTTCGGATCAATTTTAAGAATTTTATTGTAACATATGACTGCCGATTTATATTTGCCTCTTGCCTTCATAGCATTTCCTTTCATCTTCAATGCCTGTATATCAAGAGGATCAAGGTCAAGTGCTTTATTATAACATTTTACTGCTTCTATGTATTTCCCTCTCGCCTGTAAAGATTTACCTTTTTCTTTCCATGTTTTCCCGTCTTTCGGCTCAATCTTTAACGCCTCTGTGTAACATTTTATGGCTTCTATATACCTGCCCTGATGTTTAAGGGCTTTAGCTTTATTTTTCCAGCTTCTCCCGTCTTTCGGATCAATTTTTAAAGCCTTTGTATAACATTTAATAG
>JBEHWP010001049.1:0-2075 GCA_040217665.1 Vulcanimicrobiota bacterium | reverse complement strand
AGAGCTAGAGCATCACCTCTATGGTGTCTCCATCCGGTATAACTTAGTCACGCGACTTCTGGTCTAGTCAATCTGAGCTTACAGCGAAAGCCTGCAAGCCCCCGCTATACCGCAGGAGCGGTTAGCGGTGGGTGGTTGACTTCTTCTGTTTCTTCCTGAGTAGATGAATTTTCTTCCGGTTGAGGTGTCAGTGAAGATGGAGTGGCTGAAGAGGTAACTTCTGGAGTGACTGTTTTCTTTTCCTGTACCGGTGTTATTTGATTGACATTTTCCGGAGGAGATGTGTTCCTTATTTCCGATAAATCCGATGTAATCTGAGCAAAAGCATATAAAATAAGAGAAAAGAATAAAAATAAAATAAGTATAATTTTTTTTACCATAACTCCTCCTGCTGTATCTTAATTTTCATTAAATATTTCGTCTTATCAAGTTATTTTCCTTCAGGAAAAATTTATCAGGGATTTTTTGAGGTTATTGATCTTTCCTGATATTAACCCTTATTTTCTTTTCCGTTAATCCGGAGATGTCTACGTGGAGAGAAGTTATTTTTAGTCTGAGAAACAGGATGCCCACCAATTCATTGGTGGGTGATTCAAAGTCTATAGCTTAATGCGTAATGCGCAATGAGTCAATTTAGAATAATAACCGTTCTAACAATTTGCCATGGTTATTTTCTTACAGTCTCTTATTTGTGTCTGTTCTGCTAAAGATTCTAAATTATTTATTCTTTCTTCTACTTTTATCATAGATTATCACCATCCTGTTTATATTTTAAAAGATGTATAAACCTTTACAATAGAAATGTCAGTGGACTTATTTTAATTTCTTCAGCAGGAAAAACATTTACTGTAGAAGAATTTCTTTTTATGAAAATCCATAGAAAATTAATAATAATTTCAATAATAATTATTTTTTGCCTCTCTTTTTTTCCTGTAATGTCTCAGGAAAGTCCTGTTCCTTCTCAGTCAGGAAATGATCCGAATAATCCGTTATCTGAACTTTCGCCATCTGTTCTGCCCTCTTCAAAACCTTATGCCACTAAAACACCTCTTGTTCTTTTACCTCCTCTGCCTGTATCGACTAAGATGCCTGATATGTCTACTCCTTTACCTTCTGCCACCCGGGTAATTGACGAAGCAACTGTTATGCTTTATTACAGACCTCTTATGAAAATCTATTCAGATTCAGGACTCGGTGCCTCGGAAAGAGCATATATACTTGAGAAAAGGCTCGAAGAAGTACTGGAGAGGACGAAAACAATTCCCCTTGTTAAAGTCAATACTGTTGACGGCACACCTGTCCTTGAAAGTGAAGGAGTATACCTTATTTCTATCACAAATAACGATGCTTCTTATAACAAAACCTCTGTAAGCCAGCTTGCCGCACTGTGGCGTGATGAACTGGAAAAAGGCCTTGAAACTGCCGTGAAGGAAAAAAGTAAAGACTATGAAAAGGAAGCTTTCAGATATTCTGTAATAGCTATATTTACAGGTACACTTCTTTCCCTGTTGTTTGTTTTTATATGGCACAGATGGTTGAAAGAACCGGCTTTCCTGATTGTATTCCTCATATGGCTTCTGGTTGTTTCCTATATATTCTGGGTTTTCCCTACGAGTCGTTCGTGGGCGAAAGGTATTTCAGATTATATTTTAAATCCAGTTTTGACGCTGACTATTTTAATCGTAATAATCAATGTACTTACAAAACCTCTGGAGCTGTTTATAAAATATTATTTTTCGGTTATAGAAAAACTCAAAGGATGGGAAATCACAGAAGATGCAAGGGCAACGCACAGGATTAAAATGTATAAATTGATGGTTGCCACCATGGTCAGAGCAGGACTTTATATTGTCGGAGGATTTATTTTTCTCAAGTCCCTTCATATAGATCTCGTTACAGGTCTTACAGGAGCGGGCATTATTGGTGTAGGTCTTGGCCTTGCCGCCCAGGACCTTATTAAAGATGTTATTGCAGGCACCTTTATTATCATAGAAGATCAATTCGCAGTCGGAGATGTTATCAGAACAGGAATTTTTTCGGGAACCGTAGAGGATTTTAACATGAGAGTTACAAGG
>JBEHWP010001048.1:0-2090 GCA_040217665.1 Vulcanimicrobiota bacterium | reverse complement strand
AAATTCTTTTTTTGCAGATTCGTAATTTTTTACTTTCAGATAATCTTCACCCATTTTATTAAATATCGTGGCAAAACTCGGATTGAGGCCTTTCATTTTTTCTATTCTATTATGGTCTATATAAATACTTTCTTCTATTTTTAAAGCAGAATTTTTTTTCTTTACTTCAGGAATTACTAATTCTATTTCTCCGGTAGAATTCTGTTTTTCCTGAGTTTCTTCAGAAATCAATTTTTCTTCCATCAGATCTTCCAGTTTTTTCTCTTTTTCATCAAATCCAAGATCTATAAATTCATACTTGGGATCAAGCTCTATAGCTTTTCTATATTCCTGGAGAGCAAGATCCAGTTTCCCCATTTTTCTGTATGTAAGTCTCAGTGCATAATGTGCTCTCGCATTGGCGCTATCAAGTTCTACTGCTCTTATGTATTCTGCTTCTGCCAGTTCCAGCTTATTTTCTTTATAATACTGATCACCTGATTCTATATATGCCTCTGCATCTTCTATAGAAACTATTCCATAGGAAATAGTTTTGATATGAGACGGAATTTCATCTATAGATAAAACTATGAGATCTGGATAGGAATATTCGGCAAAACGTTTCAAATGAAGTCTTGTTTCAGGAGAAGAAATCAGGACAGGCCTCAAACCGAGTTCCTTAAATTTCTCTATATTCTCAGAAAGAGAAATACGTAATTTTCTCCTCAATTCCGGATCAAGTTCCAGAGTAACTCCCTGTTCAGTTCTTATGATACCTTTCAGGAATATTCTTTCCATTCTTGCATCGGCAGTCATAACTGTTATAGTATTATCTTCGTCTTTATAATCTTTACATATATAACTGCCAAGAGAACGACGAACATGTTCTGTTAAAAGATCCGTATCTTTTGTTAGATGAGAATAATCTCCGAGAGTCTCCAGAATATTAATCAACGGTCTTAAAGACACTTTTTCCAGAAGTAAATTCTTTAAAATCCTTCTCAGTTCAAGAAGAGAAAATACTCCCGGCACAAGCTGTTCAATAAGAACAGGATGACTTTCACGGAGTGTATCAAGGAGAAATTGTGTCTGTTCCAGTCCGAGAAGGCGATGAACATGTTTAAAGACTATAAAACGAAGATTATTCAGTATTATATCCAGGGGAAGATATATTCTGCACCCTTCAGCTACAGCTTTATCTTCAAGTGAAGATTTAATCCATACCCCCTGATTTCCACCCGGTTCAATCCCTTTTATACCTTTAAAAGAAGACAGACATTCTTCCGGCCCCCATATAAATATCATATCTTTATTTATATAGCTTCCTGCAACAGACAGGTCCTCCATCTTTATATCGTAATGTTCCTTATTTTGAATAAGAGATACTGCTATAGAAGGAGGAATAAAACCAAATTTTTCGGCTATATCCTGCCTGAGATGAAAAATGCCATCTTCCAGGGCCGGAAGTAATTCTTCCATATTTGCCGGTATTTCTATATTTATAAGGGAGACAGTGTTAAAAACTATCTCTTTATTATGAAATTTTTGCCTGTTTTTCTTCACCTTTTTCCTTCTTTTTCAATTTTTTAGAGAAAATCTGAAGTAATTCTCAACTCTTATTCGGAAATCTGGTTTAAAATTATTGACCTGAGTATAAGCATGTTATAAATGTTTTCCTCCCGTCACGCGTTACGCGTCATGAGAACATATATGTATTATTTATGCTCACTTCAGTAATTTATTACGCTTCTTCCTGTTCTTCACTGTCTTTCTTTTTAAGATCAGGTCTGAATTCATTACCGCATTTTACACAGAACTTGTGCTCCGGCTTTAAAATAGTAGCCTCACATTTCGGGCATTTTAAAAAGAGTTTTTCGCCGCAGAGAGGACAGAAATCATATTCGTTATCGGCGGGATACCAGTGTTCTTCATTTTTAGGACATAAACAAACTGACATATTTAGAGACATCCTTTCTTTGTAATAACTGTCAGCCTATAGCTGACAGCTATCAAGTATAGCAAAGAAAAAGGAATATTGTCAAGAGAATTAAAAAAGACCTCCTCCGTCTTCTTCTCCGTCTTCTTCTCCGTCGTCCTTCTGAAAAAACATA